>CAYQGF010000390.1:0-3910 GCA_964416885.1 uncultured Iamiaceae bacterium | reverse complement strand
CATCGACGACGGCGGCCGGGGCACCTACACCGTCGCCTACCGGGTGGTGAGCGACGACGGCCACACGATCGCCGGATCGTTCGTCTTCCACGTCGGCGAGCGGACGGGCGCCGCCACGATCGACCAGTCCGTGCCGGTGACGACCTCTGCCGCCGGAGGCCTCGGCCGTTGGCTCGGGTACGCCGGCGCCGCCGTGGCGGTCGGCTCCGCCGCCCTCCTCGCCCTCAGCCGCCGGGCCACGGCGACCGGCGCCGACGCCGCGACCCGGCTGAGCACCCTCGTCACCGGCGGGGCCGCGGCCAGCGCCCTGGGCACGACCCTCGCGGTCGTGGCCCAGACCGCCACCACCACGGGACGCTCCCTGGTCGCCGCGGTGGCGCTCGTCCCCGAGGTGGCCGTCGACAGCCGGCCGGTGCTGGTCGCGACCCTGCGGGCCGCCCTCCTGGTCGCCACCGCCATCGTCGCCGTCGCGGCCCGGGTGCGGCGGCTGTCCGGTCCGACGGTCGCCCTCGGTGCGGTCGTCGCAGGGGCCGGCCTCCTCGCGCCGGTCGCCGGTCACCCGTGGACCGCCGACGCCCGCGCCCTCGCCGTCCCGGCCGACGCCCTCCACCTGTTGGCCGCGTCGGTGTGGCTGGGGATGCTGGCCGCCCTCGTCGCCTCGGCCCCGGTGCTCCTCGACGTCGACGCTGCGGTCCGCCTGGTGTCACGGTCGGCCCTGGTGGCCGCGGGGGTCGTCCTGGTCACCGGGGCGGTGTCGGCCTTCCTCCTGCTCGGATCGGTCGAGGCCCTGCTGGAGACCGCCTCGGGCCAGCTGGTGATGGCCAAGGTCGCCGGGTTCGCCGTCCTCGTCGGGCTGGGCTGGCTCAACCGGAGCCGGCTGGTGCCGTTGCTGGGCGAGGTCGCCCGGGCCCGGCCCCGCCTGCTCCAGGTGGTGCGGGCCGAGGTCGTGGTCGGGGCCCTGGTCCTCGCCGTCACCGCCGGGCTGGTGAACCAGCCCCCCGGCCGCGACGTGCTGACCCAGCCCTACGAGGAGGTCCGCACCGTCGACGGGATCACCATGCGCCTCACGGTGTCACCGGCCCGAGCCGGCGACAACGTGGTCCACATCTACCTCACCCGCGACGGCGTGCCCTACGCCTTCGACGCCCTGGAGGTCACCGCGGCACGGGAGGGCATCCCCGAGCGGAAGCTCGACGGGGTGCAGCCCATCAGCCCCGACCACGCCTCGCTCTACGGTGCGTCGCTCCCGACCCCCGGGACGTGGACGCTCGTCGCCACCACCGTCTCCGCATCCACCCCTACCGAGTTCACCTTCGAGGTCCCGATCCGATGAACCGCTCCCCGCTCCGCCCCCTGGTCGCCCTGCTCGGGCTGCTCGCCGTCCTCACCCTCGCCGCCGTCCCGGCCGGGGCCCACGGGGGTGACGGCGAGATCAGCGTGACGATGACCCGCACCGGCGACCAGGTCACCGTCGACGCCCACCTGACCTATGTCGCGGACGGCCACGGCGTGCCCGACGCCACCGTCACCGTGGTGGTCGACGATGACACCCCGGTGCCGATGGAGGCCGGGGCCGAGGAGGGCGACTACACCGCCACCGTGACGGCGGCGCCGGGGGCGTCGATCCGGGTGACGTCGGTGGAGCCGGCCACGTCGTTCGAGGGCACGGCCCCGGAGGCCACGGCGACGAGCACCACCGACACCGCCCCGACCGAGTCGTCCACGACCACGACCGAGGCCACCACCACGACGGTCGCCGCGGCGTCGACCACGGAGCAGCCGGCCGCCACCACGTCCGGCGATGCGACCCGCGACGAGACCGACGACGAGGACGGCGACGGCAACACCGGTCTCCTCGTCGGGGGGATCGTGGCCATCGTGGCCGCGGCCGGTGTCCTGGCCGTCGTCATGCTCCGCAAGAAGCCGGAGGACACCCCCGGCGACCCTCAGAGCCGAGACTGATCGGTCTCATCACCGCGAACTTTGAGTGATCTGTTCCACTCAGCAGTCCTCCCCGCTCAAAGTTCGAGGGTTCGGGTGGGGGCCGGCGTCTACTCCTGGACCAGGAGGATCAGCGCCCCGTGCATCGAGCGGGGATGGACGAACGCCACCGTGGTGCCACGCGTGCCGGACCGGGGCACGGTGTCGATCAGCTCGTGGCCCTGGGCCTCGAGCACGTCGAGGACCGCGGCCACGTCGTCGACCCGGAAGCCCACGTGGTGCAGGCCCTCGCCCCGCTCGACCAGGAACGGGGTGAGGTCGGAGTCCTCCCGGGTCGGGGCCAGGAGCTGGATGTAGCTCTCGGCCACCTTGAGCAGGGCGACGTCGATGCCCTCGTCGGGCAGCTCCTCCCGGTGCTCGACCACGGCGCCGAAGGCCTCCCGGTACGTGTCGAGGGCGGCGTAGATGTCGTGGACGGCGAAGGCGACGTGGTCGAGCTCGGTGAGGACGGGCAGCTCCTCACCGGACTGCGCCGACTCGCGCTCCTCGTCGGTCTCGTTGGGGTTGCGGGCTTGCAGGGGCATCAGCGGTTCCTCCGGCCCCGAGCGTCGCGCAGCCCGACCCGCGTGCGGAAGCGCCCCGCCCCCTCGACCTCGACGCCGGGCGGGAGCCGGTCGACCAGGCCCCGGTCGGAGGTGACGACGAGGAGGTCGGGCTCGGTGCCGTAGCGCTCCCCGACCACCTCGACGATGCGGTCGTCGGCGGCGTCGCGCCCGAGCCGGCGGGCGAAGTCGACGGCCAGGTTGCCGCCGGCCAGCTCGGCCAGCCGGGGCTCGGGCCGGCCGTCGAAGACGACCACCACGCCGTCGGCGTGGCCCCGGGCCCACTCGGCGATCGCCTGGGTGAGCCGCACCGAGGCGCCGACCGGGTCGTTCCACCAGCCATCGGCCCCGGCGCCCATCACGTTGTTGCCGTCGACGACCCAGAGCACGTCCACGATCCTGCCCCCCGGACGCGCAACTGAGGACGATTCCGGGGCCTATGGCAACCGGGATCGTCCCCAGTTCGCAGGGAGGGCGGAGGGGTCAGGCGCCGGTTCGACGGAACAGGGTGATCTTGTCCTCGCCGACCTTCTCGCGGAGCTCGGGGTCGTCGATGCCGAGGCCCTCCTCGGGGGCCAGGCACAGCACGCCGGCCTTGCCCTCGATCTCGTTCTTGTGGACGGCGAGGGCGGCGGCGCCGGTCTCCTCCAGGCTGTACACCCGAGAGAGAAGCGGCTGGATCTTGCCCTCGCAGACGAGCTGGTTTGCCGCCCACGCCTCCTTGTAGTTGGCGAAGTGCGAGCTGACGATGCTCTTGAGCTTCATCCAGAGGTGGCGGTTGTCGTACTCGATCATGTAGCCGCTGGTCGCGGCGCAGGTGACGATCTTCCCGCCGCGGGCCGCGGCGAACACCGAGGCGCCGAAGGTCTGGCGGCCGGGGTGCTCGAACACGGTGTCGACGTCACGGCCGATCAGGGCGCGGATGTCCTTGCCCAGGCGGCGCCACTCCTTCTCGTCCTGGGTGTGCTCGTCGGACCAGAACCGGTAGCCGGCCTCGCGCCGGTCGATGACGTGCTCGCAGCCCATGTCCCGCAGGAGCTGGGCCCGCTCGGGCGACGAGACGACGCCGACGGGGATGCCGCCGCCGTTGAGGACGTACTGGACGGCGTAGCCGCCGATGCCGCCGGTGGCGCCCCAGATCAGGACGGCCTGGCCCTGCTTGAGGTCGCCGGCGTGGGGGCTGACGATCATCCGGTACGACGTCGAGTTGCACAGGGCGTTGCAGGCCGCCTCCTCCCAGGTGAGGTGGGCCGGCTTGGGCATGAGCTGGTTGGCCTTGACCAGGGCCAGGTCGGCGAGCCCGCCGAAGTTGGTCTCGAAGCCCCAGATGCGCTGGTTGGCGGCGAGCATCGAGTCGTCGTGGGCGC
>CAYQGF010000389.1:0-3918 GCA_964416885.1 uncultured Iamiaceae bacterium | reverse complement strand
AGCCGGTAGCCGCCCTCCCGGGGGCCGACGTCGGTGAGGGTGATGTCGTCGGGGCCGATGGCGGCGTGCTGCTCGGGCGGGTCGGGCCGGAGGACGATCCCGACGGCGAAGCTGATCGTCACCAGCACCAGGAACCCGAGCACCCACACGCCGCAACCGACGTAGTCGGACCGGGTCGCCTTCTGCTCGGGCACGGTCAGGACCCTATGCGGGCCCGCCACCAGCCCAGCACCGGGTCGGCCGCGGCCAGGCCGTGGGCGACGGTGAGGTCGGCGGCGACGGCCGTCACCGGGGCGCCCTCGGCCAGACGGGCCGCGGCCCGGTGCCAGGCCGACCGGTCGAGCGGCAGCGGGGCGGCGAGGGCCTGGCGGGCCGACAGCTTGAGCGCGGCCCGGCTCCGGGCCGTCCCGACGGTGAGGTGGAGCGCCCAGGCCGTCACCGGCGGGGCCGAGAGGGCGGCGACCAGCAGCCACACGCTGGCCGCCGCACGGTCGTGGGGCTCGACGCTGACGAGGGGGGTGGCCGGGAGGACCGTGCCGCCGGGGTCGGGGGCGGCCTCGACCACCCGGGTCTGGGGGGCGACGAGGACCTTCGGCCGCTGCCGGGACCGGAACCAGGCCGCCACGCCGGGGTCGTCGTCGGCCACGGCGGCCAGGTCGACCGCGGGGCGGGCCAGACGGCGGCCGCCGATGCGGGCCGGGCGGTCCCCCCACGCCAGCCGGCCGGGGTCGACCATCCCCGTGGTGGCGACGGGCGCGAGGCCGTCGGGGCCCGGCTCGTGCTCGACGACGTGGGCGGCCAGGGCGTAGTGGTGCTGGCGGAACCCGGCGGTGGCGGTGGCCAGGTCGGCGACGGTGCCGGCCGCGGCCTCGAACCGGACCTCCGGGACGCCGAGCGCCCGGGCCAGGTGCGGCGACCAGGTGACGGCCGCGGGGGCGGTCCGACCGTCGTCGTGGCCCTCGGGGCGCCGTTCGAGGAGGACGGCGCAGGTGTCGACGGCGGCGGTGAAGGTCCGGGCCGGGAGGGGCCGGATGCCGAGGAGCTCGGCCCGGGCCTCGACCTCGGCCCGCAACGGCCCGGTGTGGGCGGCACCGAGCACGGAGTCGGGCTGGATCAGCACGATCCGCCCACCGGGGCGCACGGCGTCCAGGGCGGCCAGGAGGAACAGGGCCGCGGTGTCGACGTAGCCGGTCGCGACGGCCCCGAACCGGTCCCGCAGACGCTGCCGAGCCGCGGCGGCGCGTGCCGTGGCCCGGGCGAGCTGGCCCAGGAACGGCGGGTTCCCCACCACCAGGTCGAACCGCCCCGGCCCCTCCGGTTCGGGAGAGAGACCGTCGGCGACGTGGACGACGGCGCCGGGCACCGCGGCCCGGCACGCCTCGACCGCGGTCGGGTCGACGTCGAGGCCGACCAGCCCGGCGTCGGGCGCCACCTCCCGGACGGCGAGCAGGAAGGCGCCCGCACCACAGGCCGGGTCGAGGGCCCGCCACGGGCGCGCCGCCGCGCCGTCCCAGCCGTCGATGGCCCACGCCACCAGCTCGGCCGCCACATCCGGCGGCGTGTAGTGCGCCCCCAGCGCCCGCCGCTCGGCGGCCGTCAGGTGCCCGGGCGTACGGATGGTGCCAGGCACCTTTCGTACGCGGGGCGGCGGCCGGTTCAGCCCGCCTGCTTCTCCGCGCTCGGGTCCCACGCGGTGAGGTCGGCCAGCCGGGGGTCGTTGGAGAAGATCTCCACGATCGGCTCGTCGAGGCCGAGGCGCTTCTGGAGCCGCTTGACCTCCAGCTCCTCGTTCCACAGCGACAGGGTCACGACCAGGCCCGCCTCGCCGGCGCGGGCGGTGCGGCCCGAGCGGTGCAGGTAGGCCTTGTGGTCCTCGGGCGGGTCGCCGTGGATCACCGTGTCGATGTCGTCGACGTGGATGCCCCGGGCCGCCACGTCGGTGGCCACCAGCACCGGGAGCTTGCCGGCGGAGAAGTCGCCCAGCGCCCGCTCCCGCAACTTCTGGGGCAGGTCGCCGTGGATGGCCCCGGCCTTGACCCCCTCGGCCTTGAGGTCGGCCACCAGCCGGTCGGCGTAGCGCTTGGTGCGGGTGAACACGATGGTGCGGGTCGAGGCGTTGGCGATGGCCGCCATGACCTTCGTCTTGTCCATCTGGTGGACGAGGAGGAAGCGGTGGGTCATCTCCTCGACCGTGACGGTGCGGGACACGACCTCGTGCTGGACCGGGTCCTCCTGGTACCGGTTGACCAGGGTCTTCACCGCGCCGTCGAGGGTGGCCGAGAACAGGAGGGTCTGGTGGGTGCCCTTGATGTGGCGCAGCAGCCACTCGACCTGGGGCAGGAAGCCCATGTCGGCCATGCGGTCGGCCTCGTCGACCACCACGATCTCGACGTCGTCGAGCCAGGCCTCGCCCCGCTCGAGCATGTCGATCATGCGGCCGGGGGTGGCCACCACGACCTCGGCTCCCTGGGCCAGGGCCTGGATCTGGCCGGCCATGTTGGCCCCGCCGTAGATCGCCGCGACCCGGCGGTCGATGGCCGCCCCGAGGGGGGTCAGCTCATCGGACACCTGGATGGCCAGCTCCCGGGTGGGGACCAGCACGAGGGCGCGGGGGCGGCGGGGCTCGGCGGGGCTGACCCGCTGGAGGGTGGGCAGGCCGAAGGCGAGGGTCTTGCCGGAACCGGTCTTGGCCTTGCCGCACACGTCGCGGCCGGCCAGTGCATCGCTGATGGTGAGCTCTTGGATCGGGAAGGCCTGGTCGATGCCCTTCTCGGAGAGCGCCTTGACCAGGTTCCGGTCGACCCCGAGCTGCTCGAAGGTCGTCGTCATCTCGGCCCCAAGCCTACGGGTGTGCACTTGTGAAACCCGAATCTCCGTTCGGCCCCGGAACGCGGCGTCACGAGCCGGTGTCGCGAGTTGGTGTCTGACACCAAGTGCGCGTGGCTACGGCAGGGCGGACTCGATGGCCGAGGTGACCTGCGGGTCGTCGGGCTCGACCTGGGGGGCGAAGCGGGCCCGGACGGCGCCGTCGGGGCCGATCAGGAACTTCTCGAAGTTCCAGCGGATGTCGCCGTCGTGGCCCTCGGCGTCGGCCGTCTGCGTGAGCTCGGCGTAGAGGGGGTGGCGGTCGTCGCCGTTGACGTCGATCTTCTCGTACAGGGGGAAGGTCACGCCGTAGGTGACCGAGCAGAACTCCTGGATCTCCTCGGCCGTGCCCGGCTCCTGGCCCATGAACTGGTTGCAGGGGAAGCCGACGACGGTGAAGCCCTTGCCCTCGTAGGCCTTCTGGAGCTCCTCGAGCTTCGTGTACTGCGGGGTCAGGCCGCACTTGGAGGCCACGTTGACGGCGAGGACGGCCTTGCCCTCCAGGTCGTGGAGGTCGGCCGGGCTGCCGTCGAGGGCGTTGATGCTGTGGTCGTAGAGCGCCATGGGCCTGTTCTATCGGGGCCGGACGCGCCCGCGCTCGACATCGACCTCGACCCCCTCGGCGGCCAGGTGGCGGGCCTGGTCGGCCTCGTGCCCGGGGACCAGCCGGCCGGCGGCGTTGACGACCCGCCACCACGGGTAGGCGCCACCGCTGGTCGAGAGCAGCCGGCCCACGGCCCGGGACCGCCCCGGCCAGCCCGCCTCCAGGGCGACCTCGCCGTAGGTCACCACGTCCCCCGGCTGCAACGACCGCAGCACCGCGGCGACCGCCCGCTCCAGGTCCGGCGCCTCACCGTCCACCCCGTGCCGGGTCACGATCGCCGCCAGGTCGTCGTCCTCGGTCACGCCCCCGATCATCGCCCACCCGTCTCCGTTCCGGGAGCAGATGTGGTCGCTGGAGCAGCCACATCTGCTCCCGGAACGGCGGTACGGTCGGTCGCCGTGAGCGCGACGGAGGACACCGGGGTCGAGGTGCCGGACGTGAGCGGGCGA
>CAYQGF010000388.1:0-3927 GCA_964416885.1 uncultured Iamiaceae bacterium | reverse complement strand
CCACCACCCCTCCCTCCGCCGACGGCATCGAGATCTGGTACACGACCGACGGCGACCCGTCGGACGTCCCGCTGCTCCTGGTGATGGGCCTCGGCGCCCAGTACCTCGTCTGGCCCGACGACCTGGTGCAGGGGTTGGTGGACGAGGGCTTCTTCGTCGTCCGCTTCGACAACCGCGACGTCGGCCTGTCGACCAAGCCCGACGTCGGCGACCTCGACCCCGGGGCCGAGATCATGGCCGCCTTCGCCGGCGGCTCGCCGAACGCTCCCTACCTGCTGACCGACATGGCCGCCGACGCCATGCGGGTGCTCGACGCCCTCGACATCGCCAGCGCCCACGTCGTCGGCGCCTCGATGGGCGGGATGATCGCCCAGACGATCGCCATCGAGCACCCCGAGCGGGTGCGGTCCCTGACCTCGATCATGTCGACCACCGGCGCCCGCGACGTCGGTCAGCCCGACCCCTCGGTGATGGGGGTGCTCCTCGCCCCGGCCCCGACGAGCCGGGAGGAGGCCGTGGCCCAGGGCGTCGCCGGCAGCGTCGCCATCGGCAGCCCGGGCCTGGTCGACGAGGCCGCGGCGGCCGACCGCGCCGGGCGGGCCTACGACCGCTGCTTCTACCCGCAGGGCGTCGCCCACCAGCTCCTGGCCATCCTGGCCTCCCCCGATCGCACCGAGGCCCTCGGTGGGGTCCAGGTCCCGACGCTCGTCATCCACGGCGACAAGGACCCGCTCGTCACCCCGAGCGGGGGCGCGGCCACCGCGGCCGCGGTGCCCGGCGCCGAGCTGCTCGTGATCGAGGGCATGGGCCACGACCACGCCCCCGACCACCTGTCGCTCGTGGTGGGCTCCATCGTCGCCAACGCGGCCAAGGCCGCCCCGACCGCCTGACCCCCGGAGCAGACACGATCCCATGGGACCCCTCCACGGCATCCGCATCATCGAGTTCGCCGGCATCGGCCCCGGCCCGTTCGGGGCCATGGCCCTGGCCGACCTCGGCGCCGAGGTCATCCGCATCGACCGGGCCGGGGGCCAGTGGGGCGACCCCGCCACCCCGCCGGCCGACCTCCTCAACCGGGGCCGCCGCTCGGTGGCCCTCGACCTGAAGTCGCCCGAGGGCGTGGCGACCGCCCTCGACCTGGTCGCCACCGCCGACGTGGTCATCGAGGGCCTCCGTCCCGGCGTGATGGAACGCCTCGGCCTTGGCCCCGACGAGTGCACGGCCCGCAACCCGAAGCTGATCTACGCCCGCATGACCGGCTGGGGCCAGGACGGTCCCTACGCCCCGACCGCCGGCCACGACATCAACTACATCTCGCTCGCCGGGGCGCTGGCCCACCTGGGCCGGGCGGGGGAGAAGCCCACGTTCCCGATCAACCTGGTCGGCGACTTCGGCGGCGGCGGGATGCTGCTCGCCCTCGGCGTCTGCGCCGCCCTGGTCGAGACGGCCCGGAGCGGCGAGGGCCAGGTCCTCGACGTGGCCATGGTCGACGGCTCCGCCCTGCTGATGACCATGATCCACTCGTTCCAGGCCATGGGCATCTGGACCGACGACCGGGGCACGAACCTGCTCGACTCCGGCGCCCACTTCTACGACACCTTCGAGTGCGCCGACGGCGGCTACGTGTCGATCGGGTCGATCGAGCCCCAGTTCTACGCCGAGCTGCTCCGGCTGACCGGGCTGGAGGACGCCGTCGAGGGCGACCTGCCCTGGCAGCACGACCGCAGCGCCTGGCCCGAGCTCAAGGAGAAGCTGGCCGGCATCTTCAGGACGAAGACCCGCGACGAGTGGTGCGAGGTCATGGAGGGCACCGACGTGTGCTTCGCCCCGGTGCTCACCATGACCGAGGCCCCCCAGCATCCGCACAACGTGGCCCGGGGGACCTTCACCGAGGTCGCCGGCATCGTCCAGCCCGCCCCGGCGCCCCGCTTCAGCCGCACCCCCGGCTCGATCGAGCGCCCCCCGCCCCACGCCGGTCAGCACAGCGACGAGGTCCTGGCCGAGATCGGCTACGACGAGGCCAAGGTCGCCGCCCTTCGCGAGACCGGCGCCGTCACCTAGACCGGGTGGTTCGAGCTGTACGGGTTGTGCCTGGCACGTCTCGTACGGATCAGCGGAGGGGCTGGAGGAGGCCGTGGAGGGGGCTGGCCTCGTCGGTGACGGGGCCGTGGGCGATGTAGTGCTCCTGGCCGAAGGCCAGCGCGAAGGCCTCCTCCGGGAGGGCAAGGAAGAAGTGGTCGTCGGCCACCTGGCTGCGGTGGTGGTAGAGCGCCGCCCGCTTGGCCCCGGCCACCGACGTCACGTCGACCACATGGGTCAGCACGTCCTCGGGGCTGCCGAAGGTGGCGGCATCGAGATCGGGCAGCTCGACGCCCTCGGGCAGGTCGAGACCGGTCTGGCCCGAGGCCTGGGCCTCCGCCATGCGCTGGATGGCGGTGCGGTTGATGCTGTGCTCGACGACCCGCTCGACACCGGCCAGCGCCGCGGCCCGCATCCCGACCCGGTGGACCTGGATGTGGTCGGGGTGGCCGTAGCCGCCGTGGTCGTCGTAGATCGTGAGGGCGTCGGCCGCCTCCTCCTCCAGGATCGTGGCCAGACGGCGGGCGGCGGACGCGACGTCGGCCTGCCAGAAGGCCCACGGCTCGTCGTTGGTGGGCTCGCCCATCATCCCGGAGTCGACGTAGCCCAGGAACTCGACCCGGGCCACACCCAGCTCCTCGGCGGCCCGGTACACCTCGGCGGTGCGCCGCATGGCGAGCTGCTCCCCGTCGGCCAGCACGCCGGGGACGACCTCGCCCCGCTCGCCCCGGGTCGCCACGACGAGCACGACCCGGTGGCCGGCGTCCGCGGCCAGCCGCATCGTGCCGCCGGTGGCGATCGCCTCGTCGTCGGGGTGGGCATGGAAGCAGACCAGCGTCGCCATGGGCCGGGACGGTACCGCCCGGCCCCGCCGACGCCTCCCGTTCACTCGGGAGCCACCGGCCGGCTACGTTGCCGGCCCGGGCGGGTGACGGTCAGGGGGCCGAGATGACGCACGAGACGAACCGACACCGGCCGGCCGTGGTGGCCGCCGCCGTGATGACGCTGACGGCGCTGCTGGCCGGGCTGGGGCTCGTCGCGCCCGCCCCCGCCGGCGCCGGTGTGGCGGCACCCGGTGACGACCTGCGGATCAACCAGGTCCAGGTCGTCGGCAGCCACAACAGCTACCACCTGGCCGCCTCGGCGGCCGAGACCGCGCTGCGCCGCCAGTTCATCGGCGCGGGCGACGACCTGATGCAGTACAGCCACGCCCCCCTGGGCGAGCAGTTCGAGGAGCAGAAGGTCCGCCAGATCGAGCTGGACGTCTTCCGCGACGACGCCGGCGGCAAGTACGGCAACCCCCTGATCCGGGAGGCGACCGGCGGCGGCGCCTACAGCCCGGTGATGCAGCAGCCCGGCACCAAGGTGCTCCACGTGCAGGACGTCGACTACCGGTCGACCTGCCTCACCCTGGTCGCCTGCCTCCAGGCCGTGCAGCAGTGGTCCGACGCCAACCCCGACCACCTCCCGATCGCCATCCTGATGGAGCTGAAGGACGACGAGGTGCCGCTCGGCGGCTTCGACTTCGTCGTCCCCGACCCCTGGACGGCCGCGGCGATGGACGCCCTCGACCAGGAGATCCTCAGCGTCATCCCCCGCGAGGACATCATCACCCCCGACGACGTCCGGGGGAGCGCCGCCACCCTGGAGGGCGCTGTCCTCGACACCGGCTGGCCGACCCTCGGGGAGTCCCGGGGCAAGGTCATGTTCCTCATGGACAACGCCGGGGGCTACCGCACCAGCTACCGGCAGGGCCACCCGTCGCTGGAGGGCCGGGTGATGTTCACCAACTCGACGCCGGGCCAGCCCGACGCCGCCTTCGTCAAGGAGAACGACGCCCGCCAGACG
>CAYQGF010000387.1:0-3928 GCA_964416885.1 uncultured Iamiaceae bacterium | reverse complement strand
GAGGCCCGGATCCTCATCCTCGACGAGCCCACCGCGGTCCTCACCCCCCAGGAGGCCGAGGCCCTCTTCGTGGTGCTGCGCCGCATGACCGCCGAGGGTCGCTCGGTCATCTTCATCTCCCACAAGCTCGACGAGGTCCGGGCCGTGGCCGACCGGGTCACCGTCCTGCGCGACGGCCGCAGCGAGGGCACCCGCGACGTCGCCGGGGCGACCAGTCGCGAGCTGGCCCGGTTGATGGTCGGTCGGGACGTCCTGCTCGGCTCCGAGCCCGTGGCCCGCGCCCGCCGCGACGGCCCGGGCGAGGTCAAGCTCGGCCTGGTGGGGGTGTCGGCCACCGGCGACCGGGGCGAGGAGGCCCTGAGCGGGGTCGACCTCGAGGTCCGGGCCGGCGAGGTCGTCGGCGTCTGCGGGGTCGCCGGCAACGGGCAACGAGAGCTGGCCGAGGTCATCGGCGGCGCCCGCCGAGCCACCCGCGGCACCGTCACGATCGCGGGGACGACGCTGACCGGGGCCGACCCCCGCCGCGCCCAGGACGCCGGGCTGGCCCTCGTCCCCGAGGATCGCCTCCACACCGGGCTGGCCCCGTCGCTCCCGGTCGAGGACAACCTGGCCCTCACCGCCTACCGCCGCCCGCCGCTGGCGACCGGTCCCTTCGTCCGGCGCCGCCGGGTCCGGGCCCGGGCCGAGGAGCTGATCACGACCTACGACATCCGCTGCCCCGGGCCGACCACCGCGACCCGGGTCCTCTCGGGCGGCAACGTCCAGAAGGTCCTGCTGGCCCGCGAGCTGTCCTCGGAGCCCGAGGTCCTGGTGGCCGCCTCGCCCACCCGAGGCCTCGACGTCGGCGCCATCGAGACGGTGCGCACCCTCCTCGTGGAGGCGGCCGACCGGGGTGTCGGGGTCCTCCTGCTCAGCGAGGACCTGGACGAGATCCTCGGCCTCTCCGACCGCATCGCGGTGATCTACGAGGGCCGCATCGTCGCCGTGGTCGACCGGGCCGACGCCGACGTCGAGGAGCTGGGCCTCCTCATGGGCGGCGGCCGGAGCCACCAGGAGGAGGCCTCGTGAGGCTGCCCGGCCACCTCGGCGAGGTCCACCTCGAACGGCGCATCGAGCGACCGCGGGCCCTGGTCGTCGCCGTGCCTCTGGCCTCCTTCGCCGCCGCGCTGCTGATCGGCGGCGCCCTCCTGGCCATCGCCGGCCAGGACCCGGTCGACACCTACGACGACATCCTCCAGCGGGGCTTCCTCGCCCAGGGCGCCTTCACCGGGGCCCTGGTGGCCGCCATCCCCCTGCTGTTCACCGGTCTGGCCGCGGCCGTGGCGTTCCGGATGCGGGTGTTCAACATCGGCGGCGACGGCCAGTTGGTCGTCGGGGCCATCGGCGCCACGTGGGCCGGGCTGATGTGGGGCGACGGCCCCCTCGGGCTGACGATGGTGCTCATGCTGCTGGCCGGCGCGCTCTGCGGAGCCGTGTGGGCCGGCATCGCCGCCGCCCTCCGAGCCTGGCTGCGCACCAACGAGATCATCACCACGCTGATGCTCAACTACCTGGCGCTCAACCTGGCCACGTACCTGATCTTCGGTTCGCAGTCCTTCTGGCGGGAGTTGGAGGGCACCGGGCGGATGTTCCCCCAGGGGCGCCGCATCCCCGACCGGGCCGAGTGGTTCCGCATCGACCTCGGGAACGTCACGGTCCCCGCCGGCTTCGTCATCGGGATCGTGGTGGCCGTCGCCCTGTTCGTCGTGTTCCGCTCGACCCGCTTCGGGTTCCAGGTCCGGGTCATCGGCGACGAGCCCCGAGCGGCCCACCACGCCGGCATGCGGACCCGGCGCACCACCTTCGCCCTGCTCGCCCTGTCCGGGGCGGTGGCCGGGCTCGGCGGTGCCGCTGACGTCGGCGACACCCGCCACGTCCTCGACCCCAAGGCGCTGAGCCAGACCGGCTACGGGTACGCCGGCATCGTCGTGGCGGCCCTGGCCCGGCTCAACCCGCTCGCCGTGGTGGCGGTGTCGATCCTGATGGGGGGCCTGGCCAACGCCGGGCGAGCGCTCCAGGGCCCCGACTTCCCGGCCGGTCTGGTCGGCACCCTCCAGGGCCTGTTGCTGACCTGCACGCTGGCCGGCGAGCTGTTCAGCCGCTACCGGCTGCGGCGGGTGCCCGGTCTCCAGGTCGAGGACGACGACGGCGCCGAACCCGAACCGGCGGGGGCCTCGGCATGAGCCTCCTCGCCGTCACCCACGTCCTGGCCGGCGTCGATGCCCCCGCGGGGGTGACCCAGCTGACCTCGGGCCGGGGCGTCAACGACAACCTGTTCATGGTCATCGCCGTGTCCGCGGTCTTCTACGGCACTCCCCTCCTGCTGGCCGCGCTCGGGGAGATGCTCACCGAGCGCTCCGGCGTCCTCAACCTCGGCGTCGAGGGGATGATGCTGATGGGTGCGGCGGCCGCGGCCTGGACCTCGCTCAACGCCGGCGGGCCGGGCTGGCTGGCCCTGCTCCTCGCTCTGGTCGCGGCGATGGTCGTCGGCGGGCTCACCGCCCTGCTGCACGCCGTCCTGGTGCTGACGTTCAAGGTCGAGCAGATCGTCAGCGGCCTCGCCATCACGATCCTCGCCGGCGCGGCCGGGCTGTCCTCGTTCCTGGCCACCACCTGGGACCTGGGCCGCGCCCCGGTCCCGCACCGGCTCAGCCTCCTCGACGTCGGCGGGCTGGGTGACCTCCCCGTCGTGGGCCCCCTGCTGTTCCGCCAGAACCTCCTCACCTACGTCTCGTGGCTCCTGGTCCTCGGGCTGTGGTGGTACCTGTTCCGGTCCCGGCCCGGTCTGCACCTGCGGGCCGTGGGCGAGTCGCCCGCCACCGCCGATGCCATGGGCATCGACGTGCTGCGCACCCGCTACCTGCACACCGTCGCCGGTGGTGCGCTGGCGGGCCTGGGTGGTGCCTTCTACCCGCTGGCGATCATCCCGCTGTGGTCCGACGGGCTCACCGGCGGCCGGGGCTGGATCGCCCTCGCCCTGGTGATCTTCGGGTTCTGGCGGCCCGAGCTGATCCTCGTCGGCTCCTACCTGTTCGGGGCGTTCGTGAGCCTGAGCTTCACCCTCCAGGCCCGCGGCGTCCGGGTCTCGACGCAGATGCTCGACTCGCTCCCCTACCTGATGACGATCATCGTCCTCGTCGCCGTCTCCACCGGCTGGGCCCGCCGGCACCTCGGCGCCCCGGCCGCCCTCGGCCAGCCCTACGACCGCGAGGCCCGGTGACGGAGCCTCGGCCGGGCGGGCCCGGTCGTCGGTCCGCGGGGCCCTGACCCCGACCTGTGCCAAGGTGGCGGAGATGACCGACGTCAACCCCACCGACGCCACCGCCGACGCCGACCGGGAGGAGCTCACCTGGGAGCTGTTCGGTCGGGCCACCCGCGAGCTGGCCACCACCATCGCCACCGAGGGGGAGATCCCCGACATCGTGGTGGCCGTGGCCCGGGGCGGGCTCACCGTGGCCGGGGCCGTGGCCTATGCCCTCGGCGTCAAGAACTGTGGCGCCATCAACGTCGAGTTCTACACGGGGGTCGACGAACGCCTCGACGTCCCGGTGGTGCTGCCGCCGAGCCTCAACCTGCTCGACGTGAGCGGGCTCGACGTCCTCGTGGTCGACGACGTGGCCGACACCGGCCACACCCTCCGCCTGGTGCGGGAGGTGCTGGCCCAGCACGTCGCCTCGGTCCGGACCGCGGTGCTGTACCACAAGCCCCACAGCGTGATCGCCCCCGACCACGCCTGGAAGGTCACCGACCGCTGGATCAACTTCCCGTGGTCGGTGCTCCCCCCGGTCGAGGGCCTCCCGCCCCGCTGATCGCCGCCCCGCTGATCGCGGCCCCGCCCGGGCGGGGCCGCTCGCGGGCGCCTAGCTCACCGAGGCGTCGTAGATCGACT
>CAYQGF010000386.1:0-3930 GCA_964416885.1 uncultured Iamiaceae bacterium | reverse complement strand
ACCTTGAACGCCCGCTCGTCGTAGGCCCCGCTCGGCACGCCGAAGCGCTTGGCCAGCCGCTTGCCCCAGGCCCGCTCCTCGCCCGTGGCGACGTAGTCGGGGCGGGGGACGATGTCGGTGAGCGACTTGAACGCCTCGAAGCCGGAGGCGTTGGCCAGACGGGTGCCGACCAGCACGTCCTCGTCGGGGAAGGCCAGCACCGCCCGCCGGAGCTGGTCGGTCATCATCTGGCGGAGGACCGTGTCGCGCTTCGAGGTCCGCTTGATCGAGGCCAACCCGATCAGCACGCTCGGCGTGCCGCCGATGCGCTCGAGGGTGCAGAACGAGAAGCCCTTGATGCGGTCGTTCTCCCGGGCGAGGGTGATCAGCACCCACTCCTCGACGAGCTTGGACAGCAGCCCGGCTTCGTACGGACGCGGCCCGGCGGCGCAGAGATCGGCCATGTCGGCGAGCTCGGCATCCGAGAGAGCGGTGCAGTCCTTGGTCTCGACCTCGATGGCCATGGCGTCGTTCGACCTCAGGTGGCGGCGGCTGGGGGCCTCACAAGTCCAGTCGTCCCGACGTCGCCACGCAAACCGAGTGACGTCGGTCAACCGGGACGGACCGGCCGCGCCCGCCCCGCGGCGACCCGGGCCGGCGGGTCCCGGACCAGGTCAGAGCATCAGCCGGTGAAGCGCGCCGGGCCCGTCACCGGGGTGGCGGGCGGGGCCGGAGCCGGGCTCGGCGCCGGCGGGGGCGGCTCCTCCTCGGCCGGGCAGTCGACGCCCTGGCCGGCGGGAGCGACGCAGATCGCCCGGGCCCCGGCTCCCGGCGGCAGGGTCACGGTGACGATGCCGGTGGCCTCGTCCCACGCCCAGTCGGCGGCCACGCCCTCGCTGGTCGTCACGGCCACGCCACCGGGGTACAGCCGGGCCGGGGCGACGACCTCGGTCGGGGCGGTCACGGCGGCGGAGGCGGTGAAGGTGGTGCGCATCACCCGGGTGCCACCGTCCCAGGTGGTGGCGGTGGGAGCACCGGCGATGGCCCGCGGCCAGGCCTGCACCAGGACCTGCCAGGTCGGGTCGAGCCGGCCGGCGTCGTCGAGGACGCAGTAGCCGCCGCCGTCGCACCAGGTGAAGACGGCCCAGCCGGACGTGCGTCGCTGGAGCACGTCGAGGCTCCGGGCCACGAACTCGTCCGCCCCCGAGGCGTTGGGGTCGGGCAGGCCCCACTCGCCCACCATCATCGGCACCCGGTGCTCGGCCGCGTACTGGGTCGCAGCCGCCTCCCAACTGGCGTGGAAGGTCGAGGCGGGGTCGAACGCGTCACCCGACTCCATCCCGGTGTCGTAGAAGTGCGGGATGTAGACGACCTTGGAGTCGTCGATGGCCCCCAGGTTGGTGGCGATGCCGAGGCTGGCCACGTTCGGCGGATGGACGAAGATCCAGCTCTCGGTGTCGACGGTGCGGATGGCGTCGGTGAGGCGCTGGTACATGGCCGTGAGCTGGGTCGACTCGACCCGGGCGGCCCCGGCGAAGAGGTCCTCCCCCTCGCGGAACTTCCCGAAGGGCTCGTTGAGCAGGTCGTAGCCGAGCAGGGCCGGATGGTCCCCGACCCGGTCGATCAGGTGGAGGTACGAGTCGATCTGGGCGTCCTGCAGGTCCGGGTCCTCGTAGAGGTGCTCCCAGGCGGCCTGCACCGCGGGCTGGAGGTTGGCGATGAACCAGGGGGCGTCGGGGTCCCGCTCGAAGGGCAGGCCGTCGTCGCGGGTGGCCCACTCGGGCACGCCGTTGCCGTCGAAGGCCGGCCCGAAGACGTCCTGGTGGTTGTCGAGGACGACGCTGACCCCGTGCTCACCGGCCACGTCGAGGGCCGCCTCGACCTGGTCGAGGTAGGCCTCGTCCCAGCCGTCGTCGGTGGGCTCGAGCTTGTGCCACTGCCAGGCCAGGCGCAGGAAGTCGAACCCGTCGGCCTGGGCCTCGGCCATCAGCTCGGGCGTGACCTCGGCGACCGTCGCCGTCATCGCCTTGCCGCTGTTGAAGCCGCGGTACTGGAGGGCGCGGCCCTCGGCATCGGCCATGTAGACCCGCCCGTCGGTGCCGGTCACGTGCCCGGTCGGGACCGGCCGGGGCGGGGTCGGGCCGGGCGGCGCGGCCTGCCCCGGCCCGACGGGCGCAGCCAAGGCCACCACCAAGGCGCCGACGACGGTCAAGGTCTTGATCCCCCTGGTCACGGCGTCGGACCCTACTCGGCGGCTCCCGGCGGGCCCCGGTCATGCGCGTCAGCGCGACGTCAGCCTGAGGACCGGGACCGGGTGACCGGCCCGACGTTCGTAGGTCGTGATCCGGGGCCACACCGCGCCCAGTCGCTCCCAGGCCTCGTCCCGCTCGGCGCCGGCCAGCTCGACGGCCCGCACCGCGACCCGACGTCGACGCCAGGTCACCTCGACATCGGGGTCGGCCCGGAGGTTGAGCACCCAGTCGGGGGTGCGGGCCTGGCCCCCGGCGCCGCCCACGACCAACAGGGTGCCGTCGGGGCCCTCGTGGACGGCCAGCACCGACCGGCGCGGCGCGCCCGACCGCCGACCGACGGTGTGCAGCACCAGGACCGGCGTCCGGAACAGGACCGACAGCCCGCTCCGCCCGAACCGCTCGACCTCCCACGCCTCGATCGGCCCGACCGCCCGCCGCACCGCGCGCAGCCGGTCGAACCGGTTGGGGTCGGCCGCGGCCACGGCGCCGGGACCGCCGCTCAGACGCTCGCCAGGGCCCGCTCGGTGAGGATGCACTCGGCACCGAAGAGGGCACGGAGCTCGGCGACGAGGTTGCCGTTGCGCTCGACCGACCAGGCGGACGGGAGCATCACGACCTGCTCCCCCACGTGCAGGTACACCTTCGACTCGCCCGGGAACTTCACCAGCACGTCCTTGAGCCCCTTGACCCTGGCGTCGGACAGGACGTGGGGGGCGACCTTGACCCTCAGCGGCGGGGTCTCGGAGAGGTCCTCGCAGGGGGTGACCTCCATGGCGATCAGCTTGGGCTGGTCGTCGCGGGTGTCGAGCCGGGCCTTCATGGTGACGACCAGGTCGTCGGCCAGCACGTGGCCGATCGTCTCGAAGGTGCGGGGGAAGACGGTGACCTCGAGGCTGGCCTCCAGGTCCTCCAGGGTGAACACGGCCATGCGGTCGTTGTTGCGGGTGAACTTGTGCTGGAGCCCGGTGATGACGCCGCCGATGTTGACCACCCGCTCCCGCTCGCGACCGTCCTTGCCCCGGGGCGGGGGCGGCGCCGCCTCCACGACCTCGCCGGCCTCGGCCGCCTCGGCCTGCTCGACGAGCTCCCGGATGGTGACCTCGGTGCGCCGCCGCAGGGCGTCCTCCAGCCCCATGATCGGGTGGTCGGAGACGTACAGCCCGAGCATCTCCTTCTCGGCCCGGAGCTTGTCGGTCTTGTCGAACTCGACGTCGGGGATCTCGGGCCGGTCGTCGAAGCCGCCCCCATCGGCCGAACCTGCGTCGTCGAACAGCGACATGACGCCCTGGTCCTCGCGGCGGCGGCGGGCGACGGTCATGTCGATCGTCGTCTCGAAGACCTGGAGCAGGCCCTTGCGGGGGTGGCCGAGGGAGTCGAACCCGCCGGCCTTGATCAGCGACTCGATGGTGCGCTTGTTGAGGACCGGCAGCGGCACCCGGTCGCAGAAGTCGGTGAAGGAGGCGAACGGCCCGTTGGCCTCGCGCTCGGCGACCAGCTGCTCGACCAGGGCGGCGCCGACGTTGCGGACCGCCGAGAGCCCGAACGGGATGACCTCCGAGCCGTCGTCGAGCCGGGCCGGGACGAAGTCGGCCTTCGACCGGTTGACGTCGGGCACCAGCACCGGGATGCCCGAGAGCCGGCACTCGTTGAGGTAGATCGCCGCCTTGTCGAGGTTGGTCTTGACGCTGGTGAGCAGGGC
>CAYQGF010000385.1:0-3950 GCA_964416885.1 uncultured Iamiaceae bacterium | reverse complement strand
ACACCGGTCTGGGGGGTCGGGCCGGTCGAGGTCGGTGCCTTCCGGGCCTTCGTGGCCGACGAGGTCGGTGTCCCGGCCGAGGCCGTGGTCGGCTGGGACCTGATGGTGCACGACCTCACCGGCGCCGCCGTGGTCGGGGCCGACGAGAGCCTGGTGGCCAGCGGCCGGCTCGACGACCTCCTGTCGTGCTGGGCCGGTCTCGACGCCATGACCACGGTCGGTGCCCCCCTGGCCGACGCCCCGGTCGGGGCGGTCCTCGTCCTCAACGACCACGAGGAGGTCGGCAGCGCCTCGACCCGCGGCGCCTCCGGCCCGCTGCTCGCCCAGGTCCTGGAGCGGCTGGCCCTCGCCCGCGGCGGCGACCGGTCCGACCTGCTCGCCGTCCTCCCCGCCAGCGCCCTGGCCTCGGCCGACATGGCCCACGCCACCCACCCCAACCACCCCGAGAAGCACGAACCGGGCCACTGGGTCGCCGTCGACGGGGGGCCGGTCGTCAAGGTCAACGCCAACCAGCGCTACGCCACCGAGGCCACGACGCAGGCCCTCTTCCAGGCCGCCTGCGCCCGGGCCGAGATCCCCGTCCAGCACTTCGTGGGCCACAACGAGGTCCCCTGCGGGTCGACCATCGGCCCCCTCACCGCGACCGCGCTCGGCATCCCGACCGTCGACGTCGGCGTGGCCCAACTGGCGATGCACTCGGCCCGCGAGCTGTGCGGGGCGCTCGACGCGGTCCGGATGGCGCAGGCCCTCGCCGCCTGGCTCCAGCCGCCGTCGCCCGACGCGTGACCCGGGAGGAGGCGGCCGCGGTGCTCGGCCTCGGCCCCGACGCCGCGCCCGAGGTGGTCCGGGCGGCCTTCCGCGCCCTGGTCCGCCAGGCCCACCCCGACCGGTCGGGCCGACCCGGGTCCGCCGCCGTCAGCGCCCTGGTCGAGGCCCGGCGCACCCTGCTCGCCCCCGTGCCGGTCGGCGCCCCCGCTCCGGCGGCCCGCCCCTCCCCGGCCCGGCCGGCGGTGCCCCTCGACCTGCGGGCCGAGGGCGACACCCTGATGGTCGATGCCGACCCGGCCACCGTCATGGCCCGGCTGCTCGACGCCGGTCACGCCCTGGGCGAGATCACCTACCTCGACCGTCACGTCGGGCTGGTCGAGGTCCTGGTCCACGTCCAGGAGGAGGACGACC
The DNA here is from genome assembly GCA_964416885.1 of uncultured Iamiaceae bacterium. Taxonomy (GTDB): domain Bacteria; phylum Actinomycetota; class Acidimicrobiia; order Acidimicrobiales; family Iamiaceae; genus Iamia. Next base: position 2,771 of record CAYQGF010000385.1, on the reverse strand, counting down.
CCGGTCCCGCCGCCTGCTCCCTGGTCTGCTCGCTGCAGGGCCGGCTCGCCGGCGTCGAGGTGTTCTGCACCGTCGAGCGCCTCGACGGCCACCCGGCCCCGCCCGTCGCCGCCATCGTGTCGGCCCTCGCGGCCGAGATGGGCGGCACCGTCACCGCGTGACCTCGATCACTCCACCCGCCCGAGAAACCTGGTCAGCGCGCCACCGCATAGGGGGCGCGCTGACCACCTGATCTGGAACGTGGTCAGCGCGCCACCAGATGGGTGGCGCGCTGACCAACTTGGCCGCCCGAGCTCAGCAGTCGGCGGCGGGATCGGTGGTGGTCGTGGTGGTGAAGGGAGCGTCGTCCGGGCCCGGCGGGGGCAGCGGCGGAGCCACGCCCGTGCCGCCCTCGGAGGGGTACAGGAAGTTCCGGGGGTTGACCGGGACCCCCTTGAGCCGGGTCTCGAAGTGGACGTGGGGCCCGGTCGACAGCCCGGTCGAGCCGGCCAGCGCGACCACCTCGCCCCGCTCGACCAACTGCCCGACCTCCACCCGGAGCTCGGAGTTGTGGGCGTACACCGTGCCCAGAGAGGTGCCGTGGGCGATGACGACGGTGTTCCCGTAGCCGCCCCGGGCCTCGGCCAGGACGACCACGCCGGCCGCGGCGGCGTGCACCGGGTCACCGGTCGAGGCGCCGATGTCGGCGCCGGCGTGGAGCCGGGTGATGTCCAGGATCGGGTGGGCGCGCATCCCGAACTCCGAGCTGATCTCCGAGCACGGCAGCGGGCTCTGGAACTCGAGGCTGCCCGGCACCCAGTCCGGTTCGTCGGCCTGGAAGGCGGCGAGCAGGGCCTGGATCCCGTCGGCGGCCTTGTCGAGGCTGACGATGCGGGCCTCGATCGACACCCGTCGGGCCTGGATGTCGAGGATCAGGAGGGCCTGGCGGTCGCGCTCCTCGGCGGCCTCGCGGGCCAGCCGGGTGGTCTCGTCGAGGGCCTCGGCCGCCGCGGCCCGCAGGGCCTCGACGTCGTCGCGCTGGCTCTCGGCCCGGCGGGTCGCGGCCCGGGCCGTCCGCTGGAGCCGGGCACGCTCGCTCCGGGCCTCGACGAGGGCGTCGATCACGCCCCGTTGCCGCTCGTCGAAGGAGTCGCGGTAGCCCCGCCGCGCCACCGACCCGTCCTCCCCGCCGAGCAGGGCCAGCAGGCTCTGGAGGTCCCCGGCCGTGCCCTCCCCCATGTAGGCGCCGACGGCGAAGCGGCGGACGTCGTCCTCGGCGGCCGCGACCCGACGGCGGGCGGCGGCCAGGGCCGTGTCGGCGACCTCCTCCTCGCTGCGCCGGTCGGCCAGCGCCGCCTCGGCATCGTCGAGCGCGGCCTCGGCCCGCTCCCGGGCCTCGCCGGCCTCGGCCACCTGGGCGGTCAGCTCGACCAGCCGGGCCTCGGAGAGGTCGTAGCGGACCAGCAGGTCGGCCTCCTCGCCGACCAGCTCCTCGTACTCCTCCCGGAGCGCCTCGGCGTCGATCGGCTCCGAGCCCGGCGGCGGGGCCTCCGCCGAGCTGGGCGAGGGCGGGCCGACGACCCCGACGACCAGGGCCAACAGGACCACGACGGGCGCGCCGAACCGACGTGCCCGTGCCCGTCGCCCTGGTGCTCGTCGGATCATCGCTGGCCTCTCCCCCGGACCGTCGGCAGCTTAGGGCCGACCTGAACCCCAACCAGGTGTAGGGGGTTGAACACTCGGCGTGGCGGGTACGAGGACCGGCGACCCGCCCCCTCCCCGAACGGGGCCCGTGTGAGCCCTCCCGCTGCCCTCCTCGCCCCGGCATCGCTGCTCGACGTCCTCCCCCACGGGGTCGCCCTCACCGACCGACACGGCGTGGTGGTGACCACGAACCACCTCTGGGAGGCGGGCCACCCCGGTGGCGACCCGGTCCTCCAGCCCGTGGGGGCCGAGCTGCTCGCCGGGCTCCCGACCGCGCCGAGGGCGATGGGGGCGGTGGCCGAGCACATCTCCGACGGGCTGCGACGGCTCCTCGACGGTCGGGGCCACAGCTTCCAGGTCCAGTACCAGGTCCCGACCGACGACCCGGGCGAGCCGCGCTGGTTCCTGCTGTCGGCCGAGCGGCTGCCCGACGGCGGCGTCGTGGTGACCCGCACCGAGACCACCGTCCACCACGGCGTCAACGAGGTCCTGGCCGAGCTGGCCTTCCACGACGCCCTCACCGGTCTGCCCAACCGTGGCCTGCTCCTCGACCGGGTCCGGATGGCGCTCACCCGGGCGCAGCGGCTGGGCCTGCGCCCGCTGGTCGCCTTCGCCGACCTCGACGGGTTCAAGGCGGTCAACGACCGTTACGGCCACGACGCGGGTGACGCGGTGCTCGTGGAGGCCGCCCGTCGGCTCACCGGCGCGGTGCGGGAGGGCGACACGTGCGCCCGTTGGGGCGGTGACGAGTTCGTCCTGGTCGTCGAGCTGGGCGACCCCGAGGCCACACCCCGGGTGGTGCAGCGGATCCTCGCCGCCGTGGAGCCGCCGTTCGTCCTCCCCGACGGCACCCGGGTGACCGTCGGCCTGAGCATGGGTGCCGTGGTCGCGGACGGCACCGAACGCCCCGAGGCCCTGATCGCCGCGGCCGACCGGGCCATGTACGACGCCAAGCGCGGCCACGCCGGCCCCGTCGTCGACATCCGGGCCTGACGCAGCCTGGGGCCGGTCAGCTCCCGGAGCCGCCGAGGACCAGGAGGGCGACGAGGGCGAAGACGAGGAGGGCGAGGATCACCAGGGCGACGAGG
>CAYQGF010000384.1:0-3960 GCA_964416885.1 uncultured Iamiaceae bacterium | reverse complement strand
GCGGTGTCGTTCGTCCGCTCCGCCCACGACATCCGGCGGGTCGGCACCGAGCCCCACCCGGCCGGCCCCATGGTCATCGCCAAGGTCGAGACCCGGGCCGCGGTCGAGAACCTCGACGGCATCATCGAGGCCGCCGGCGCGGTGATGGTGGCCCGGGGCGACCTCGGGGCCGAGATGCCGATGGAGGAGCTGCCCCACCTCCAGAAGCGGATCCTCCACCGCTGCATCGCCCTCGGGAAGCCGGCGATCACCGCCACCCAGATGCTGGAGTCGATGGTGTCGGCCCCCAGCCCGACCCGGGCCGAGACCTCCGACATCGCCAACGCCGTGTTCGACGGCTCGTCCGCGGTGATGCTCTCGGGCGAGACGGCCATCGGCCACGACCCGGCCCTGGCGGTCGCCACCATGGCCCGCATCGCCGAGCGGGCCGACGACGAGTTCGACTACGACCTCTGGGCCGCCAAGGTCCACCAGCTCAACACGGCCCAGCGGGAGTCCCCCGACGACGTGGTCACCAACTCGATGACCAACGCGGCGTGGCGGGCCGCGTCCGAGAGCGGTGCCACCGCGATCATCTGCATCACCCGGACCGGCTTCACCGTGCGCTCGATCGCCCGTTACCGGCCCCGGGCCCCGATCCTCGGCTTCTCCACCGACCCCCGCACGCTGCGGCAGATCACGTTGTCCTGGGGCGCCACGCCGATGGCGATGCCCGGCCCGGTCGATGCGGGCCAGCAGGTCGGCCAGGCCGTCGAGCTGGCCCGGTCCGGAGGCCACGTCCGCACCGGCGACCTGGTCGCGGTGCTGTCCGGCAGCCCCGACTACAAGGGCGTCGCCACCGACTCCCTCCGCCTCGTCCGGATCTGACACCGAACCGGCGCGTTCCCACCCGGCGTGTCGATAGGTGTCTGACACCTTTCGACACGCCTAAGCGGGAGCGGCGGGCTGCGACTGTGGTGCAGTGGTGGACGGAGCGCGCCTGACCTTCGACGAGACCTTCCGGGCCGAGTACCCCGGGATCGTCCGGGTCGTCGCGCCGATCGTGGGGTCGGTCGAGGAGGCCGAGGCGGTGGTGCAGGACGCCTTCCTGAAGGCGTTCGTCCGGTGGCGCCGCATCGGTGGCTACGACCGTCCGGGCGCGTGGGTCCAGCGGGTCGCCATCCGCGACGCGGTCCGGGCCGCCCGACGCGCCCGACGCCGCCCCGAGGTCGGGCCGTCGTCACCCCACGACCCCGCCGTCGGCGCGGCCGCTCGCGTCGACGTGACGCGGGCGCTGGGCCAGCTGCCGCCCCGGGCCCGGGCCGCCGTCGTCCTCCACCACCTCGCCGGTTGGCCGGTGGCGGAGGTGGCCGACGCCATGGGCTGTGCCGAGGGGACGGTGCGCGCCCACCTCCACCACGGTCGCCAGGCCCTGGCGGCCCGCCCCGAGCTCGCGGCCGAGGAGGTCGAGACCGATGACGCCCGCTGACCCACTGGCCGGTGCGGACCTGCCCGCCGTCACCGTCGACGCCGACGCCGCCCTCGACCACACCCGAGCCCGGGGCGGACGCAGGCTCCGGCGCCGACGGGCCGTCCTCGCCACGGCGGCGGTCGTCGCCTTCGTCGTGGTGGGCGCCGTCGCCGTGACCGCCACCCGGGGCCGGGGCTCCGACCACGTCGTCGCGACCGGCGCCGACCAGGGCCGGCGGAACGGCGTCCCCGGGTCGCGGGGGCCCGAGGTCGAGCCCCACACCTGCGAGGCACCCGAGGGATCGCCCCTCGACGTGGCCCACGAGCCGGGCTGGCGGGCCTACGCCGACTACTCGGACGTGACCGCGGAGGACGGCTGTCTGGTGCGCATCGATGTCCTCGCCGAGCGCCCCGGGGTCGACCACTGCGGATGGGGGTCGACACGGGTCCTGATCACCGGCGACCCGTTCGGCACGCGGTACTCCGGCTCCGAGCGCTCGCTCCACTACGTCCGCGACCCGGATGGTGTCTTCGGCGACCCCGACCTGGTCGGCGACTTCGGCCCCGACGTCGAGCTGCCCGAGCGGGCCGAGCCCAGCGGCTACTTCGTCGAGGGCCGGAGCGTGTGGGTCGACCCCGACGACCCGTCGTCGGTCTGGGTGGTCACCGATGGCGCCACGATCGAGCGCTGGCCCCGGGGTCAGCCCCCGATCTGCAACTGATGCCCGTCCGGGTCGTCAGGCCGGGGCGAAGACGAAGAGGATGCGGCCCCGGGCGGCCTCGACGCCGGCGACGGTCGCCCGCCCGACGCCCCATCCGCCTCGTCGGGTCACCCGTTCGAGCTCCACGTCGAGGGTGACCTCGTCACCGGGGACGACCATGCGACGGAAGCGGGCGTCCTCGACCCCGCCGAGCAACGGGAGCCGACCGGCGTGGGCCTCGTCGGCCAGGACGCCGATGGCACCGGCCTGGGCCAGGGCTTCGACCAGCAGCACGCCCGGGACCACCGGCCGACCGGGGAAGTGACCGGCCAACCAGGCCTCGTCGCCGGTGATGCGCCACCGGGCGGTGACCTGTCGGCCCGGGTCGCAGTGGTCGACCACGTCGACGAACCGGAACGGCGGGCGGTGCGGCAACAGGGCCACGAACGGGTCGACGACGGCATCGGGCACGGGAGTCGGACGCCCCGCACCGCCTCGTGGTTACGGCGCGCCGGTGTCCTGACCGTTTCCGCCCCATGACCTACCGGCCGGTACCGGAAGCTACCGACCGGTAACCGAACCTACCGACGAGTAGCACGAAACCCTGGGGGCCATGGGCCGGTCCCAGTCCCTGATGTCCTCCCCCGCGTCACTCATCGGCCCCGCGATCGCCGTCACCTTCCCCGGTCAGGGGAGCCAGGTGGCGGGGTGGGGCCAAGCCTGGGTCGACCACCCGGCGTGGGGCGTGGTCGACCGAGCCGAAGCGGTGACCGGGCGGACGCTGGCGCCGTTGCTCCTCGACCCCGATGCCGACCTGAGCCGCACCGAGGCCGCCCAGCTCGCGGTGCTGCTGGCCTCCCTGGTCGTGTGGGAGGCGGCGGCCCCGCTGATCGGCCCACCGGTCGCCTTCGCCGGGCACTCGCTCGGCCAGGTCACCGCCCTGGTCGCCGCCGGCGCCGTCACCCCGGCCGACGGGATCGCCCTGGCCGTCCGGCGGGCCGCGGTCACCCAGGCCGCGGCCGATGCCGCCCCCGGTGGTCTCGTCGCCCTCCTCGGCGCCACCCCCGAACAGGCCCGCGACACCGTCGCCGTGGTCGAGGAGGCCTGGATCGCCAACGACAACGCACCGGGCCAGATCGTGGTCGGCGGCACCGCGACCGGCCTGGCCGCGGCGACGGCCGCGGCCCGGGGCGCCGGGGTCCGCAAGGTCCGTCCGCTGAAGGTCGGCGGGGCGTTCCACACCCCGCTCATGGCGCCGGCGGCCACCGCCTTCCGGGAGGCCGTGGGCGCGGTGGGCTTCGCCCCGCTGACCGCCCCGATCATCACCAACCACGACGCCACCCCCCACTTCTCCCGACGGGGCTGGGCCGAGCGGTTGGCCACCCACCTGGTCCGACCGGTGCGCTGGCGCGAGACCGTCGATGCCCTGGTCGAGCTGGGCGCGACCCGGCTGGTCGAGGTGGGGCCGGGCTCGACGCTCACCTCGCTGGCCGTCCGGTGCCGCGACGACGTCGAGGCCCTCTCGGCCGCCACGCCCGACGAGGTCGAGGCCCTGCTGCCCGCCCTCTGGGGGGTGGGGGCATGACCGCCGCCGTGTTCACAAAGGGGTCAGACCCCTTTGCGCGCGTCGCATGGAGGTCGCACCGATGACCGCCGCCGTGTTCGCCGAGGGCGACGACCTGCGGCTGCCGGCGCGGCTGATCGTCGCCCCCGAGGCCGGCACGTTCCAGCCCCTCCCGCCGGAGACCTGCACCTCCGAGGGCGAGGTCGTCGTCACCGGCACCGCCATCGGCACGATCGAGAGCCTGGG
>CAYQGF010000383.1:0-3961 GCA_964416885.1 uncultured Iamiaceae bacterium | reverse complement strand
CCACGCAGAAGCTGGTGACGGTGCCGACCTGGGCCACCTCGACCTCGATCGGCGTGGGCTGGCCCAGTTCGGGGTCGGCGCCTCGGGGCGGGACGTAGACCCGGCTCTCCGGGGTGGCCTTCTGGCCGATGATCCGCTTCTCGGTGATGCCCTTCAGGAACCGGGTGGTGGCGTCGCCGGCGGTGAAGGTGTAGTCGAGCTGAGCCGGGGTGCGGACGCTGCGGACGGCCTCGACGTCCTTCAGCGCGTCCGGGAGGGAGACCTCGGGCGGCATCAGTTGCTCCCTTCGATCTCGAAGCAGGTGATGTCGCGGATGTGGCCCTCGCGCTCGTCGGCCCAGCGGGGCACGACCCGGGCCCCGGCCCCCACCGCGTCGGGACCGCTGGCGGCCACGGCGTGGAGCAGCGGCGTGTCGGCGCCATCGAGGGTGATCAGCGCCCAGGCGAAGGGCTCGTCCAGCGGGTGCTTCTCGTGCGGGCTGGTCACCCAGGCCGCCGTCTGCACGGTGCCGGCCGGACCGACCTCGACCAGCTCGGTGAGGTCCTCACCGGTGATCGGGTCGAACTCGGCGGGCGGGACGATCACCCGGCCGTCGGCCGCCTTCGACCCCACCAGGACCTGCTCCCGCAGGCCGGTGAGGAAGGCACCGACCACCGGGCCGGTCGTGCGGGTGAACGGGTACTCGATGATCAGGGGGGCGGACAACACCCCACCTGGTTCCGTCGCGTCGGCCACGGTCGGACACTAGAACACGTTCCAGTTTCCCGGGCAAGCACCACGCCGGCGGCGCCGGCGATGCACACAACGGGGTCTGACCCCATTGTGTGCTCAGCCGGTGAAGCGGGCGCGGGTGGTGACGGGCACCGCGGGCGGCGCCGGGGCCGGGCCGGCGGCGGGCGGGTCGTCGGGGTCGGCCGGCCTCGTCGGGGGCTCGGGCACGGCCACACAGCCGTCGGCCACGGCGGGCACCTCACCGGACCAGGCGACGGTCCGGGCCGGGGGGTCGCCGGCCAGGACGTCGAGGAGCCACACGGCCCGGTCGTCGGCCGACACCAGGGCGGCCCCGACGTGCCCGTTGTCGGGGCCGTACATCCACAGCCGGAGGTCGGTGCCCAGGGTGGTGAGCCCCTGGCAGATCAGCTCGGTCATGAACGGCGGCACGGTGCTGTCGCCCTCGGCCCCCACCATCAGCACCGGCACGTCGATCGAGCGCGACCCCGGCTCGTTCTCGATCATGGCGGCGCGCCAGTCGGGCAGGTCGAGCGGATCGGCCCTGATGTCGGCGTCGACGTCGAGCTCGTTGAACCCGCACTGCTCCGGGTCGTCGTCGATGGCGGCCAGCCGGTCCATGGCGGCCAGGCCGCTCGGGCGCAGGAGCTCGGAGGCATCGAGGTCGGGGCGGGCCACGACGATGCCGGAGAGGATGATCCCGACGTACGCGCTGGCGTTGGGGAGCGCGGCCCGGGCTGCGTACGCCGCGCTCATCAGGGTCGGGGCCGCGACCGGGGCCACGCCGCGGAGGTCGATCTCGGGGGCGTAGGTGGCCCACTCGGCTCCGGCGAACAGGGTGGCGTGGCCGCCCTGGCTCAGCCCGGTGACGACCGCCGGCCCGGTCCCGCCGAAGGCGGCCGCGGCCCGGATCGAGTCGAGGACGGCGCGGCCCTCGCTGATGCCGTCGAGGTAGGGGTGCAGGCCCGGGGTGCCCATCCCCGGGTAGTCGGTGGAGATGACCACGGCGCCGGCGTCGAGGTAGGGCTGCGGGTCGTCGACCCCGAGCCCGCCCCACTGGGCGGCGAGCGAGGGCGCGCACCCGTCGGTGATGCCGGTCGTGCCGTGGGCCATGGCCACGACGGGCCGGCCACCGGGCGGAGCGGGCACGCCGACGGGGACGAGGACGAAGCCCGAGACGGGCGTGGGCTGACCGAAGCGATCGGTCGAGAGGTACAGGATCTGGTGGGCCTCGACGCCGTCGTCGAGGCCGTCGACGGGGAACGGGGCCGAGGCGATCAGGGTCCCGGCCGGCCCGCCCGGCAGCGGGCTGGGCACCGGCAACAGGCCGACCGGCGCCGGCGGGTCGTCGGCGCCGACCTCCTGCCCACCCGTGGCCGGGGCCGTCAGCGTGACGGTCAGGACCGTCGCGACCAGCGCCACCACCATCCGGAACCTGCTCGTGACCCCCATGGCCGGCGACGGTAGCCGTTCAGTACCGGGCCGGGACCCAGCGCTGCGATTCCTTCGGCGGGCGCACGTGGGCGCCCTTCTGCTCCGGCCGGGGCGGGAGCGAGAGCGGCGGCGGGGTCAGGTCCTCGTAGGGCAGGAGCGACAGCAGGTGGCTGATGCAGTTGAGCCGGGCGTGGCGCTTGTCGTCGGCGTCGACCACCCACCACGGGCTGACGGCGGTGTCGGTGCGGGCGAACATCAGGTCCTTGGCGTGGGAGTAGTCCTGCCAGCGGTTGCGGGACTCGATGTCCATCGGCGACAGCTTCCACCGCTTGGTGGGCGTGTCGAGCCGCCGCTGGAACCGACGCTCCTGCTCCTCGTCGCTGACGGAGAACCAGTACTTGACCAGGGTGATGCCGTCGCGGCGCAGCATCTCCTCGAACAGCGGCGCGGCCCGCAGGAACTCCTCGACCTGGTCGTCGGTGGCGAAGCCCATCACCCGTTCGACGCCGGCCCGGTTGTACCAGGAGCGGTCGAACAGGACGACCTCACCAGCCGCCGGCAACTGCTCGACGTAGCGCTGGAAGTACCACTGGGTCTTCTCCCGGTCGCTGGGGGTGGCGAGGGCGACGACCCGGACGATGCGGGGGCTGGTGACCTCGGTGATCCGGGTGATCACGCCGCCCTTGCCGGCCGCGTCACGGCCCTCGAACAGGACGACGACCCGCTCCCCCCGGGCCCGCACCCACTCCTGGAGCTTGACCAGCTCGACCTGGAGCCGGCCCAGCTCGGCCTCGTAGACGTCGCGTCGGAGGCGCCCTCGGGCCGTGTAGCTGTCGGGTCCGAACACCTTGGTCATGGGGCCAGCCTGGCCCATCAGGAACAGGCGGCGGGCGTCTCGCCGTCGAGCAGGCCCCGCAGCCAGGCGACGCCCTGCTGGTAGGCGGGGACGGCGGCGACGACGTGGTCGCCCTCGGGCAGCACCCGCAGCTCGGCCGACTGGCCCTGCTCGCACAGGCGGGCGACGGCGGTCTCGCCGTCGACGAGGGGGACGTTGGCGTCGACGGCGCTGTGGACGACGAGGACGGGGCCGGTGCCGGGCTCGAGCGCCGGGTCGTTGGCGACCAGGGCGTCGCGCCACGGCCCGTCCTCGGTGACGTCGACGGTGAGCATGGGTGCGGTGGGGTCGACGTCGATGTCGGGCCGACACGTGGCCTCCATCGTCTCCAGCACCTCGGCGCCCTCGGGGGTGAGCACCGAGTCGAGGTCGAGGTCGGGGTCGATCATCGCCGCGCCCGCCACCATCGTGAGGGCGACCGGGCCCCGGCCGCCCTCGTCGGCGGCCTCCACCATCCGCACCAGGTCGGTGACCGGCGCCCCGGCCAGGGTGCCGACGAGGTCGAGCTCGGGCGCCCACTCGGCGGCGACCTGCTGGGCCCAGAGGGCGGCGTGCCCACCCTGGGAGTAGCCGGCGATGACGACCCGGCCGTCGACGGTGACGTCGGGGAGCTGGGCCACGGCCCGGGCGGCGTCGAGCAGGCTGCGGCCCTCGCTCGGGCCCAGGAGGAACGGGTGCCGGCCGGGGCCGCCCTGGCCCTCGTAGTCGCTCGACACCACGACCAGCCCGGCGGGGATCGCCTCGCCCGCGGCGACCTCGAGCTCGGCGGTCGCCAGGACCTCGGCGTCGGGGTCGCCGACGGCTCGGGACGGGGCGCAGTCGTCGGCCAGCCCGGTGGAGCCGTGGCCGTGGGTGAGCACCGGCCACCCGCCCTCGGGGGCCGGCCCCTCGGGCACGACGGCC
>CAYQGF010000382.1:0-3976 GCA_964416885.1 uncultured Iamiaceae bacterium | reverse complement strand
GCCCGGGCCGAGAAGCAGATCGATGCCCTCACCCACGGCACCGAGGCCCAGATCGACGAATCCCTCGCCCAGAAAGAGACCGAGCTGCTCGAGGACTGAGGAGCGCCGCCCCGTCAGGGGCGTGTCGCACCCGTCCTCGTCCGCACGACCCAAGGAGACCGATGGCCGACGACTCCAGAAGGGCAGCCGACTCCCGTCCGGGAGACCCCGCCGAGGGTGTGCGCATCATCGGCGCCGAGGAGGCGGCCGAGGCGATCGAGCGGGGTGACGTGGCCGAGCGTCGGGGTGGGCACCTGCCCCGCTACGGCGACCGGCCGGCCCGGCCGCCGGCCGGCCCCAAGCCGGCGCTGCGGTTCCCGCTGGAGCCGGGCGGTGAGGCCGAGGCGCCGTCGCTGCGTCCGGCCAAGGGCCAGCGCTTCGACCCGCGCCCGGCCCCGGCGTGGGACGAGCCCGAGCCCGACGAGGACGAGGGCGACCCGTGGCCGAGCGAGGCGACGTGGGGCGACGCCGGGAGCTGGGACGACGACCCCAGCGCGGACGTGGCGGCGTGGACCCGTGGCGAGACCGGCACGCAGCCCGTGGTCGAGCAGGGTTCCGCGGCCGAGCCCGGCCTGTCGTGGGCCGACGACTTCGTGGGTGACGACGATCCCTGGGACGGCAGCTGGGACGAACCGACCGGTGCGGTCGGCCGGGCCGACGACGAGGTCGGTCCCGTGGCCGCCGCCACCGGCGACGGTGACGGGGCCGGGAGCGGGGCCGTCGACGAGGAGGAGGCCGATGACGCCTGGGCGGCCTTCGGATCTGCCGACGACGAGCCGGCCGGGGCGTGGGCCGACGAGCCCGGCCCGGGCCCGTCCTCGTCGGGCGACGCCGTCGACGGGGCCGAGGTGATCGAGCCCACCGAGCACGTCCCGGTGCTCGACCCGTCGTGGTCCGATGCCGACCCCGGTGCCGCCGATGTGGTCGCCGACGAGGCCGACGAGGCCGACGCAGGGGCCGCCGAGCCCGACGACGCCCAGGCCGGGCCCGTCGACGCCGATGCCACCGAGGATGACGCCGACGCCCCCGACGACGGGGCGTGGGGCGAGCCCAGCTGGGGCGCGGCCGCCGTCGAGGACGAGGTCGGCACCAGCGGGTCGTCGCCGCTGTTCGACGCCGACGGTGGCTGGGCGGACGACGACGAGAAGGTCTTCGACTTCGCCGACGAGCCGTCGGGCCAGGTCGCCCTGCCGCACTGGACCGAGCCCGGCACCGGCGAGCTGCCCAAGGTGCTGGCCGACGCCGACGCCGAGCCCGGCTCGGGCGAACCGACCTCGGGGGCCCACTGGCGGGGCCACGAGGGGGCCTGGAGCGACGACGCCTTCGACGACCTCACCGACATCTCCGACGACGTCCGCGTCGGGGCCATGGACCCCGACCGCCCCCACGACGACGAGATCTACGCCTTCGACGAGATCGACGACATGGTGGCGGGCGACGAGCCCGAGCCGGTGCCCGGCCGCGCCGAGCGCCGCTTGGCCCCGGCCCGGCCCACCCCCGAGCCCGCCGCTCCGTCGGGCGGCGGGGCCGGCCGCAACATCGGTGTCGCGGTCGTGGTCGGCGTCGGCCTGGCGGCCGCCGCCCTGGGCCTGCTCCACCTCGGGCCCGGGTACGCCATGATCCTGGTCGTGGCGGCCCTGGTGGTCGGTGTGGGCGAGTTCCAGGCCGCCGTGCAGCGGGCCGGGTACCGGCCCTCCACGCTGTTCGGCCTGGCCTTCACCGCCCTCACCCCGGTCGCGGTGTTCTGGAAGGGCATCGAGGCCTACCCCCTGGTCCTGGTGCTGGCGGTGGTCTCCGCCCTCGCCTGGCACCTCGTCGGGGCCGATGGCGACGCCCGGGTGGTCGAGAGCGTCGGCGTCACCCTGTTCGGTGTGGCCTGGGTCGGTGGGCTGGGCTCGTTCGCGGCGCTGCTCCTGACCCAGCCGCGTGGCACCGGGGTCGGCATGTTCGTCACGGCGGTGCTCGCGGCGGTCGGCTACGACGTCGGCGGGCTGCTCATCGGGCGCACGATGGGCACCAAACCGCTGTCCGACGCCAGCCCCAACAAGACCGTCGAGGGCCTCGTGGGCGGGGTGTTCATCTCGCTGTTCGTCACCACGGTCGTCGTGGGGATGATCGGGATCGGCCCCTGGAACAACCCCGGCGACGCCTTCAAGATCGGCCTCCTCGCCGCCCTGGTCGCCCCGCTCGGCGACCTGTGCGAGTCGCTGGTGAAGCGGGACCTCGGCATCAAGGACATGGGCAACCTGCTGCCCGAGCACGGAGGGGTCCTCGACCGCTTCGACACCCTGCTGTTCGTGCTGCCGACGGTGTACTACGCCGCGGTGCTGTTCCACATCCTCCCGTCCTGACGGCCGGGGCGCCGTGACCACCACCGTCGCGCTGGCCGGCTCCACCGGGTCGATCGGCACCCAGACCCTCGACGTCGTGGCGGCCGAGCCCGACCGTTACCGCATCACCGCCCTCGGCGCCGGGGGCGGGAACGTCGACCGGCTGGTCGCCCAGGCCCGGGCCACCGGGGCCGAGGTGGTCGCCGTGGCCGACGAGGGCCGGGCCGCCGAGGTCGCGGCCGCCCTGCCCGGCGTCGAGGTCCGGGCCGGCACCGCGGGCCTGGCCAGCCTGGGGGCCGAGGCCGACGTCTGCGTCAACGGCGTCGTCGGCTTCGCCGGGCTGGAGGTGACGTTGGCCACCCTGGAGGCCGGTCGGCGCCTGGCCCTCGCCAACAAGGAGTCGCTGATCGCCGGGGCGCCGGTGGTCCAGCCGGCCCGCCGCACCGCGGGCGCCGAGATCGTGCCGGTCGACAGCGAGCACTGCGCGGTCCACATGTGCCTGCGGTCGGGGGAGAACCCGGGGGGCCCCGACCGGGTGGCCCGCATCGTGCTGACGGCCAGCGGTGGCCCCTTCCGCGGCCGCACCCGCACCGAGCTGGCCGAGGTCACCGTCGAGGAGGCCCTGGCCCACCCCACCTGGTCGATGGGGCCGAAGATCACGGTCGACTCGTCCACCCTGATGAACAAGGGCCTGGAGGTCATCGAGGCCCACGAGCTGTTCGGCGTCCCCTACGAGGCCATCGACGTCGTCGTCCACCCGCAGTCGGTGGTGCACTCGATGGTCGAGTTCACCGACGGCGCCACCGTGGCCCAGCTCTCGATGCCCGACATGCGCCTCCCGATCGGCTACGCCCTCGCCTTCCCCGACCGGGCCGGGGCGCCGTTCGGCCGCATCGACTGGACGAGCCTGGCCCGGCTCGACTTCGAGCCCCCCGACCTCGAGGCCTTCCCCTGCCTGGGCCTCGCCTACGAGGCGGGCCGGGCCGGTGGGGGCACCCCGGCGTTGCTGAACGCGGCCAACGAGGTGGCGGTGGCAGCCTTCCTCGACGGCGCCGTTCGCTGGTCGGCCATCCCCGACGTCCTGGAAGAGGTCCTGTCCCGGCATGATGGGGGGCGACCCGACACGGTCGACGCCGTGATCGAGATCGACCGGAGGGGCCGAGAGGCGGCCCGGAAGGTCATCGCCGAACGGCACTAGCCGACGAGGGAGCAGATGGCAACGACCCAGACGCCGCCCACCACCGAGGCGCCGCCCCCCGCAGCACCGCGGTCGGCCCCCGACGGCGAGGGCATGACCACAGGGCAGTGGGTGCGTCTCGGCATCGTGGCCGCCCTGCTGGTGTGGCTCACCGCCGCCAACGGGGTCTACGGCCTGCTCATGGTGCTCGGGATCGTGGTGATGATCGCCCTCCACGAGCTCGGCCACTTCGTGATGGCCAAGCGGGCCGGGATGAAGTGCACCGAGTTCTTCCTCGGCTTCGGTCCCCGCATCTGGTCGGTGCGGAAGGGGGAGACGGAGTACGGGCTCAAGCTGATCCCCGCCGGGGCCTACGTGAAGATCATCGGGATGCACGACATCGAGGAGGTCGACCCCGCCGACGAGCCCC
>CAYQGF010000381.1:0-3986 GCA_964416885.1 uncultured Iamiaceae bacterium | reverse complement strand
GCCTCCCCTCGGACGAAGCCGATCGTCGCCGAGGCACGAGGCGATGTCGGCTGGGCCTCAGCGCGAGCGAAGCGAGCCCGAACAGTTCGAGGAAGAGATCGAGCGAAGCGAGATCTCTGACGAGACCTATTCCAGGCCGTGCTCGAGGGCGTAGCGGATCAGCTCCTGCTTCCGGGAGAGGTGGAGCTTGCCGAGGATGTTGCGGACGTGGTTCTCGACCGTCTTCTCGGCGATGAACAGGTCCTCTCCGATCCGGCGGTAGGTGTGGCCCTTGGCCACGTGCTGGAGGACCTCCCGCTCCCGCTCGGACAGGGCCTGGCCCCCGCCGCCGGTCTTGCTCAGGCGCCGGAACTCGCCGAGCACGAGGGCGGCCAGGCTGGGGGAGAACACCGGCTCGCCCTGCGCCGCCTTCCACAGCGCGGTGCGGAGCTCGGCCGACGGCGTCGACTTCACCAGGTAGCCGACGGCGCCGGCGGCCACCGCGTCGAGCAGGTCCCGTTCGGCCTCGCTGACGGTCAGCATCACGATGCGGGTGTCCTCGCCGCACTCCCGCGCCACCTTGATCCCGCCCCCGCCGGGCATGTTGAGGTCGCAGACGACGAGGTCGGGCCGCTCCCGCCGGATGACCTCGATGGCCTCCTCCGCGTCGGCCGCCTCGCCGATCACGTGGAACGACTCGCCGAGGTCGGCCCGCAGGCCGGAGCGCCAGATCTGGTGGTCGTCGGCCACGACCACCCGGACGGCGTCGAGCTTCGCCATGACCGCCATCCTGGCACGGCGGTCGTGTCGGCCGGAGCGGTCGTCGGGCGATGGGTACGGTGCGGCGATGCAGATCGAGGTGGTGCTCAACGAGGGCGCGGGGTCGGTCGACGAGGACGGCGACGACGAACAGGCGCGGATCGCCGCGGCCTTCGCGCCGTGGGACGTCGATGTGACCGTGCGGGCGGTGGCGGGGGCGGACATCGGACGGACGGTGCAGGACGCCGCCGACCGGGGCGTCGACGTGGCGGTCGTGGCCGGTGGCGACGGCACCCTCGGCACCGCGGCCGATGCCCTGGCCCGCTCGGGCGTCCCCCTGGGCATCCTCCCGCTCGGCACCTTCAACCACTTCGCCAAGGACCTGGGCATCCCGATCGACCTGGACGAGGCGGCCGAGGTCGTGGTGCACGGCACCACCCGCGCCGTCGACGTGGCCGAGGTCAACGGCCGGACCTTCGTCAACAACTCGTCGATCGGGCTCTACCCGGTGATGGTCGACCTGCGCGACGAGATCCGCTCCGAGCGGGGCTGGGGCAAGGTGCGGGCGGTGCCGCTGGCGTCGTGGCGGGTGCTGCGCCGGTTCCCGACCCGGCGGCTGCGGATCGAGGTCGACGGCGAGCGGTGGGACCGACGGACGCCGTTCGTGTTCGTCGGCAACAACACCTACGAGGTCGGCCCCCGGGGCATCGGCGCCCGGACCCGCATCTCCGACGGGGTGCTGTGCTGCTACGTGGCCCGGGCCGAGTCCCGGTGGCGCCTCGTCCGCTTGGCCGTCGGGGCCGCGCTGCGGGGGGCGACGGCGACGCAGGACCTCGACTCCGCCACCGGCTCGGAGGTCACGATCGACGCCCACGGCCACCAGGTCCTGGTCGCCATCGACGGGGAGGTGGACTCGATCCGCGGTCCGCTCCGCTATCGGAGCCGGCCCGGCGCCCTGCTGGTGCGGGTGCCCGAGGACAGCGAGCCGCCGACCGGTCCGCCCGATGCGCCCGCCGCCGAGGTCGGCATCGAGGAGGACGCCGAGGCCGACGCGTGAGGGAGCTCAGCGGGGGAGGGTGAGGACCACCTCGGTGCCGCGGCCGGGGGTGGAGCGGACCCGGACGCGACCGCCGACCTCCTGCACCCGGCCCCGGATCGACCGGCTCAGGCCGACGCCCTCGGGGACGGCGTCGAGGTCGAAGCCGGCGCCGTCGTCGTCGACCGAGACCTCGACGGAGTCGTCGTCGGGGTCGACGAACACCGTGGCCCGGTCGGCCCCACCGTGCTTGGCCGCGTTGGTCAGGGCCTCGCCCACGGCCCCGACCGCGGCCTTCACCACGTCGGGGGAGAGGCGGCCGGGATCGTCGACCGCGGTGACCTCGACCGCCAGGCCGTGGCGGGCGGTGGCCGTCGAGGCGGTGTGGCGCAGCTCGGTGAGCAGGTCACCGGGCGGCCGGTCGACGCCGAACAGGAACTCCCTCAGCTCCCGCTCCTGGGTGCGGGCGAGCAGCGCCAGCTCGGCGTCGCTCGAACGGCGCTGCACCACGGCCAGGGTCTGGAGGACACCGTCGTGCAGCGTGCGGGCCACCTCTTCCCGGGCGCGGGCGGCGGCGATCTCGTCGGAGGCCTGGCGCAGCCGGCGCATCACCAACCCGGCCGCGCCGCCGGCGAGGGCGTAGAGGAACGTCGTCGACACCAGCGACAGCAGGCCGGGCGAGCCCATGTCGTCCAGCAGGGTCCCGCCGTAGCGGCCCAGCCCGATCACCACGCCGGCGGCGATGCCGCCGACCGGGCCGCCGACGATCCCGGCCGACAGGGCGCCGGAGATGGGCCAGGCCGAGCCCAACGACACCCGGTGCGGCCCGCCGTAGACCCAGCCGTCGGCGACCAGGAGCCCGGTGCCGACCGCGACCTCGGCGGCGACCGCCCCGGGCCGGAGCAACAGGTCGGGCCGCCAGCGCGACGCGGCCCCGAGGACGAGCGACACCGTCGCGGTCAGGGCGCAGGCGGCCACCGCCCACCCCGGTCGGGCCAGCTCGTCCCGGGACACGTACAGGACGACCGCCATCCAGGCCCAGGCCAGGTACCGGAACACGGCCTGGCCGCCCAGCACGCTCCGCTCCAGCGGCGTCACCCGGCGCTCCACGCCTCCAGCATCCCCCATCGGCCCGACGAAGGTGGTCACCGCGCCACCGGATGGGTGGCGCGTTGACCGGGTTCAGGTCGAAGGTGGTCACCGCGCCACCGGATGGGTGGCGCGGTGACCATGTTCGGGCCGGCCGGGTGGGGTGGCACGATCGGGCCGATGGAGATCAGGAGCGTGTGCGTGTTCTGCGGGTCGAACCCGGGGCGCGACCCGGCCTACGCCGCCGAGGCCGAGGCGGCGGGGCGGGTGCTGGCCGAGCGGGGGATCGGGGTGGTCTACGGCGGGGGGTCGGTCGGGCTGATGGGCCGGGTGGCGACGGCGTGCATGGCGGCCGGCGGTGAGGTCGTCGGCGTGATCCCCGACTTCCTCGATGCCGCCGAGGTGGCCAAGCGGGACATCACCCGGCTGGAGGTCACGGCCACGATGCACGAGCGCAAGGCCCGCATGGCCGAGCTGTCCGACGCCTTCCTCGCCCTGCCCGGCGGGATCGGCACCTTCGAGGAGGCGTTCGAGACGATGACCTGGACCCAGCTCGGGGTGCACGACAAGCCGATCGCCCTGGTCGACGTGAACGGCTTCTACGCCCCGGCCGTGGCCCTGCTCGACCGGGCCGTCGCCGACGGCTTCCTCGCCGCCGACGTCCGCGCCGCCATCGTCACCGCCCCCACCACCGCCGGGGCCCTCGACGCCTTCGCCACCTGGGAGCGTCCCGCCCTCGGCAAGTGGTCCGAGCGCCCCGTCGAGCTCTGACGACGAGCGCCCGGCCTGGAGACCCGGCCCTTGGCGCCCAGGACACGACATGGGCCGAACGGCCCATGTCCGGCCTCTCGCCGTGACCGATGGAGCAGCGTGGGGGGACGTGCGGGAGGGCCCGTCCGCCCCCCTCACCCTCCCAGGGGCCGGGAAGGTGGGGGCGGGCGGTAGGCTCGACCCACGTACCCACACGGGCACCAACCCCGGTCCCGTCGAGGGAGGCAAGGGATGTTCGAACGCTTCACTGACAGGGCCCGGCGGGTCGTGGTCCTCGCCCAGGAGGAGGCTCGCCTCCTCAACCACAACTACATCGGCACCGAGCACATCCTCCTCGGCCTCATCCACGAGG
>CAYQGF010000380.1:0-4013 GCA_964416885.1 uncultured Iamiaceae bacterium | reverse complement strand
CCTCGTCGATGCCGACCACGACCTCGTGGCCCTCGGCCCACAGCTCCCGCTCGACCGCCAGCGACGGCGCCTTGCCCCGGATCGCCTTGCGGAGCTTGGGCCGGGGCGTGGGCTTCGTCCGGGGCATCGGCGCCGAACCTACCGCCACCGCGACGTACCGGTGTCGACGTACCGGTGTCAGACACCGTTCCGTCGGTTGGCCCTAGTCTCGGCGCCGATGGCCGAGCCGGAGGCAGCGGGGATCGAGCGGGCGCTCGATCCGGGGACGCGGGTCGAGGTCCGCGACGGCTTCGAGGGCCAGTGGCACAAGGGCTTCGTCGTCGACGCGGTCGGCCCCGACGGCTACACGGTGCGTCGCACGTCCGACGACAGCGTCCTGCCCACGCCGCTCGCCCGGACCTCGGTCCGCCGGGAGCGCCGCACCTCGATGTGGTGGATCTGAGCGGACGACCTGGAACGACTCGTCTAGCGGCCGACGCCGTCGCCGAGGCCGTCGATGAAGGTGTCGACGTCGATCGCCGTCAGCGTCAGGGTCTTGAGCGTGCCCCGGGCACCGAGGGCGGTGGCGACGCGGGCCATCGTCATCTCGTCCGGGGCCTCGAGGACGTTGAGGAAGTCGTACGGGCCGAGCAGGGCGAACTGCTCCAGCACCTTGACGCCCATGGCCTCCAGCTCGGCGTTGACGGCCTTCAGCCGCTGCGGGTTCTCCCGCAATCGGGCCGCCCCGTCGGGCCCGAGGGTCGACAGCATCACGTACTTCGGCATGCGACGACGTTAGCCACGCTCCACCCGGGCGATCACCGGGCCCTCGTCGGGGTCGGGACCGGTGGCGAGGAAGGCGTCGACCACCTCGACCGCCACGACCGCCGATGTCAGCCGGAGCCCGAGGGCGACGACGTTGGCGTCGTTCCAGCGGCGGGCGCCCCGGGCGGTCTCGGCGTCGGGGCACAGCGCGGCCCGGACGCCGGCGACCTTGGTGGCGGCGATCGCCACGCCGGTGCCGGTCCAGCAGCACACCACGCCCCGATCGACGACCCCGGTCGCGACCGCCTCGCCCACGCCCCGGCCGACCTCGGGCCACTCCTCGCCGTCAGCGACGACCACGACCTCGTGGCCGACCTCGCGCAGGTGGGCCACCAACGTCTCGGTGACCGGGGTGACCTCGTCGGTGCCGAACGCGACCCTCATGCCGGGACCGCCCTCACGCGAGGGCCTCGGTGACCCGACGCCAGGCCTCGGCGTTCCAGTCGGCCCGGTCGAGCGCCTCCCCCGAGGCGACAGCGGCGTCGAGGGCCGCCTCCAGGTCGTCCAGCCGGGGCC
Source organism: uncultured Iamiaceae bacterium (assembly GCA_964416885.1). Taxonomy (GTDB): domain Bacteria; phylum Actinomycetota; class Acidimicrobiia; order Acidimicrobiales; family Iamiaceae; genus Iamia. Next base: position 2,693 of record CAYQGF010000380.1, on the reverse strand, counting down.
GGTCGGCATCGGTGAGCCGGGCGAAGACCTCGGGGTCGGGCTCCCGGAACGGCTGGCCGACGACCAGGGGCACGTAGACCGACCGGCACGGCGAGCCGAGCAGGAAACGGGCCACGATCGGCCCCTCGGCCGGGAGGGCGGCGACGACCGACGCGGTGGTGGCCTCGACGCCGTCGACGTGCATGCACACCGTCCAGCCGTCGTCGCCACCGGTGTGGCTGCGGAGGTGGGACCGCAGCCCGGCCTCGGTGACCGGCTCGGCGCCGACGGCCGTGGTGCACGCCTCCCACCGGGGGTCGACGAAGGGCTCGGTGCCGATCCGGGCCTCCCCGTGGAGGGCGTCGAAGGCCGGGATGGTGGTGCGGTTGGAGATCGCCCGCGCCCGCTCGACCTCCTCGACCGCCCAGGTCCGCCCCGACGTCTCGACCACGAAGGCCGCGCCCGGGTCGGCCACCAGGAACGACGACCAGTACGGGATGTCCTCGTGGTCGTGGCCCGAGCCGCCCTGGCCGTAGCGCTCCAACAGGTCGGCGAGGAGAGCGACCCCCTCGGTGGCGTCGGGCGCCCGCTCCAGCACCAGCCGGACCAGGTCCATCCCGGTGAGCGCCGGAGGCGCGGCGCGGGGGTCGTCGGTGGTGAAGATCATCTCGTTGCCGACGGCCACGCCCCGCTCGTTGACGCCGTGCTCCATGCCCCACATCCAGGTCGGCCGGCTGCCGGTGACGGCGAGGGTCGGCCCCGGGTGGCCCCGGACGGCGACGTGGGTGACACCCGTGATGTCCTCCCGGCGGGACGGGACGTGCTGGACGACCTGGCGTTCGTGCGGAGGCCGGTCGCTGTTCTTGGCGAACAGGGTCACCCCGTGCTCCGTGGCCGGGGCAAGGGCCACCATCGTGTCGCACATCGGTCTCGTTCTAGCGTGGGGGCCATGACGTCGCAGCGGCCGCGCCGGGTCAACATCGTCCCCCACACCCATTGGGACCGGGAGTGGTACCGGACCTTCCAGCAGTTCCGGATGCGGCTGGTCGACCTGGTCGACCGCCTGCTCGACCGGCTCGACGACGACCCCGGCTACGCCCACTTCATGCTCGACGGGCAGATGGCGGTCATCGACGACTACCTGGCCATCCGGCCCCACGAGGAGGACCGCATCCGGCGGCTGGCCACCTCGGGCCGGCTCAGCCTGGGACCCTGGTACATCCTGATGGACGAGTTCCTGGTCAGCGGCGAGACCATGGTGCGCGACATGGAGATGGGCCTCGACCGGGCCGCCTCCTTCGGCGGGGCCATGGATCTGGGCTACCTGCCCGACATGTTCGGCCACATCGCCCAGATGCCGCAGTTGCTGCGGGGCTTCGGCTTCGAGAACGCCGTGGTGTGGCGGGGCATCCCCCGCTCGGTCGACGCTCCGGCGTTCCGCTGGCAGGCACCCGACGGCAGCGAGGTGGTGGCCGAGTACCTGACCGACGGCTACTCCAACGGCGCCCTCCTGCCCGGCGACGCCAAGGAGCTGCTGGCCCGCATCGCCGACTGGGCCGAGGCCCACGAGCCTCGCTCCGGCGATCCGCTGCTGTGGATGAACGGCACCGACCACCTGATGCCGCAGTCGGCCCTGGGCCGGCTGGTGGCCGAGGCCAACGACATCTCCGACGAGTGGGAGCTCCGGGTCTGCTCGCTGGCCGAGCACGTGGCCGAGCGGATGGCCGCGGTGGCGACGGACGGTGGGGTCGAGGCCCTCCCGCTCGTCGTCGGGGAGATGCGCTCGGGCGCCCGCACCAACGTCCTGATGGGCGTGACGTCGAACCGCATGGACGTCCGCATCGCCGCGGCCCGGGCCGAGGTCGGCCTGGAGCGGCGGGCCGAGCCGCTGTGGGCGCTGTTCGGCACCGAGGAGCAGTGGCCGCAGGCGTTCCTCGACGAGGCGTGGGGCCTGGTGGTGCGGAACTGCGCCCACGACTCGATCTGCGCCTGCTCGGTCGACCCGGTGGTCGACGCCGTGCTGCACCGCTACGCCGAGGCCACCGACGTCGCCGACGGCCTGGTCGGCCGGGCGTTGAAGGCCATCGGTGCCGCGGCCGGGGGCGACGGCGTCGTCGTGGTCAACCCGACCGCCCACGCCCGCACCGGCGTGGTGGAGGTGCTGCTGACCGACGTGGCCGCGGCCGACGTCCCGGCCGGGCTCCAGGTGCTGGAGGAGGTGCCGGGCCGCAAGGAGGTCGACGCCGGCAGCCTGGCCAACATGGGCGAGGTCGTGGGCCGGGTGCTCGACCGTGACCACACCCTCACCGAGGCGGTGGTCGACGACAGCGGCGACCAGACCGTCGTCGTGGTGCGGTCCGGCACCGACGGCGGGATCGACCGGCCCGCGCTGCGGGCGGCTCTGCGCGAGGTGGCGGCGGCCCGGCCGGCCGAGCGTCGGCTGTCGATCGTCCGCGACGGCCTGCCGTCGTGCCGCGTCCTGGCCCGCACCGCGGTCGACGGCTTCTCCTGGCGTCGTTGGTCGGCGGGGTCGGACGGGGCGGAGCTGTCGGTCGCGCCGGCGGTGGCCTCGGCCGACGGGGGCACGCTCGGCAACGGGCTGGTCCACGTCGAGGTCTCGGCCGAGGACGGGACCTGGTCGGTCGACGGGGTGGCCGGGTACGGCCGGCTGGTCGACGGCGGCGACGTGGGCGACACCTACAACTGGTGCCCGC
>CAYQGF010000379.1:636-4014 GCA_964416885.1 uncultured Iamiaceae bacterium | reverse complement strand
GTTCTCGTGGCAGCCGTAGGAGTTGCCGGCCGAGTCGGTGTTGTTCTTGAACAGGAAGATGTCGCCCCGGATGCCCTCGTCGCGGAGCCGGGCCTCGGCGCTGGCCAGGAGCTGCTCGAGGATGCGCTCGCCGGCCTTGTCGTGGACGACGACCTCGTGGACCGAGTCGCACTCCGGCGTGGCGTACTCGGGGTGGCTCCCGACGTCGAGGTAGAGCCGGGCGCCGTTGGCCAGGAAGACGTTGGAGCTGCGGCCCCACGACACGACCCGGCGGAACAGGTAGCGGGCCACCTCGTCGGGGCTGAGCCGTCGCTGGCCGCGGGAGACGCAGGTGACCCCGTACTCGTTCTCGAGCCCGTAGATCCGACGTTCCACGGTCTGACCCTACCGGCGCCCGTCAGGCCAGCAGGCGCACCAGCGCGGTGGTGGCGCAGGCCAGCCCGACGACCACGAGGAAGGGGGCCTTGCGCCACTGGGCGACCACCGCGACGGCGAGGCCGGCCAGCCGGGCGTCGAGGGCGATGGCCTTCCCGTCGGTCGCGGCCTGGAGGGCGATCAGCGCCGCCAGCAGGGCCACCGGGAGGAGGGCGGCGACCCGGCGGACGCGGGGGTCGGCCAGGGCCCGCTCCGGCACCGACAACCCGGCCAGCTTGATGAGGTAGCAGGCGGCCGAGCCGACCAGCACCGCGGCCCACATCAGCGCCGGCCCCCTCGGGCCCGCAGCCCGGCGACGAGGGCCACGCCGGCCGCGACCAGCACCGGGACACCGGCCGGGACGAAGGGGGCCGCCACCAGGGCCAGGGCCGCGGCGACCAGGGCCACGGCCCACGGCTCCCGACCGGTCAGGCGGGGCGCGAGGAGGGCGACGAAGGCGGCCGGGCCGGCGACGTCGAGCCCGAGGACGCCCGGGTCCTCCAGGGCCGACGCGCCCACCGCCCCGACCAGGGTCATGACGTTCCAGCCGACGAAGACGGCGGCCCCGGTGGCCCAGAACCCGAGGCGGCCGAGCGCCGGCGTCGGCTGGGCCACGCCCATGGCCGCGCTCTCGTCGATGACCAGCTGGGCAGCTCCGACCCGACGCAGCCGTTGCTTGCCTGGCGTGCTCGCACGCTCGCCGTGCTGGAGCCGGAGGATCGGGGTGAGCTGGAGCCCGTAGAAGGCGTTGCGGGCGCCGAGCAGGACGGCGGTGGCGGCTCCGGCCCAGGCGCCCCCTCCCCCGGCGATGGTGCCGACCATGGCGAACTGCGACCCGCCCGTGAACATCAGCAGGCTGAGCGCACAGGTCTGGGCCACGCTGAGCCCGGCCGCGACCGAGACGGCCCCGAAGGAGATGCCGTAGGCCCCCGTCACCGCCCCGATGGCGACGGCGTCGGTCAGGACCCTCCGACGCTCACCGGGGGCCGGGCCCCGAGTGGGCGGGTCACTCGTCGTCGACGTCGTCCTCCAGCGCTGCGTCGACCGCGTCGAGGTCGACGTCGTCGACGAGGTCCGCGGCGGCGGGGTCGCCCCCGTCGTCGTCGCCGAGGTCGGCCACCTCCTCCACGGAGCCGATGGCGGCGGTGATCTCGTCGTCGGTCAGCCGGCGGAAGGCCCGGCGGGGCCCGGTGCGGTCGAGCACCGCGGCCTCGACCTCCTCGGCGGTGAGGGTGCGCTCGGGGCCGGCCAGGGCGGCGACCGCGGCGGCGAGGGTCTCCGCCGTCGACGCCGCGGGGTCGTGGGCCGCCTCGAACCGCTCGGCGATGGCCTCGGCGTCGCCCCCGAGCACGGCCCGGGTGGGCTCGTCGATGACGGTGCCGTCGTAGAGGATGTGGAACAGCTGGTCGCGGCCACCGTCGCGCCCGACCTCGGCCACCAGGATCTCGACCTCCAGCGGCTTCATCTCGTGGGTGAAGACCTGGCCGAGGGCCTGGGCATAGGCGTTGGCGAGGCTGCGGGCGTCGACGTCCTCCCGGCTGTAGGAGTAGCCCTTGAGGTCGGCGTGGCGGACCCCGGCCACCCGGAGCTGGTCGAACTCGTTGTAGCGGCCCACCCCGGCGAAGGCGATGCGGTCGTAGATCTCGCTGATCTTGCGGAGCGTGGCCGAGGGGTTCTCGGCGCACAGCAGGATGCCGTCGGCGCAGATGGCGGCGACCAGCGAGCGGCCCCGGGCGATGCCCTTCCGGGCGTAGTCGGCCCGGTCCTTCATCACCTGCTCGGGGGCCACGTAGAAGGGCATGCTCACGACAGGGAACCTCCGGCCGGGGCGGTGGTGGAGCGGGCGGCCTCGTCCTCGGCCAGCAGGGCCGCGAACCGCTCGGCCAGCTCCTCGTCGGGCACCCGCTGGTAGCCCTCGGTGCTGATCGTGGCGACGATGGGCCAGATGCCGCGGCGGGGGTCGGGGCCGCCGGTGGCGCTGTCCTCGTCGGCCGCGGTCCACAGCGCCTTGAGGGCCAGGTCGACCACGGCGCCCCGGTCGAGGCCGGGCCGGTAGCCGAGCTTGATGACGGTGCCGGCGTGGAGCATCCCGGAGCCGGAGGCGGCGAAGTCCTGCTCCTCGTAGCGGCCGCCGGTGACGTCGTACTCGAACAACCGGCCCGTCCCCCGCGCGAGGTCGTAGCCGGCGAACAGCGGCACCACGGCGAGGCCCTGCATGGCCGCCGGCAGGTGGTTGCGCACCATCGCAGAGAGCTGGTTCGCCTTGCCCTCCAGCGACAGCGGCGCTCCCTCGACCTTCTCGTAGTGCTCCAACTGGAGCTGGAAGAGCTTCACCATCTCCATGGCCGGGCCCGCTGCGCCGGCGATGGCCACCCCGGACCAGCGATCGGCGGGGAAGACCTTCTCTATGGTGCGGTGGCTGATCAGGTGGCCCGACGTCGCGCGACGGTCTCCCGCCATCACCACGCCGTCGGCATGGCGGATCGCGACCACGGTGGTGCCGTGGGCCACCAGGCCAGCCGCGGCCACCGGGCCATCGGGTGGATCCGGGACCAGTCCCTGCCTCCGGAGGAGGCCGGCGAAGTCCGGGCCTGGGTCGTCTCCAGGTGAGAACGTGGGGATCTGCACGGCGTGGAGGGTAGCCGGGGCTACTGACCGCCCTTTTGCACGTAGGAGCGCACGAAGTCCTCTGCGTTCGACTCCAGGACCTCGTCGATCTCGTCGAGGAGGTCGTCGATGTCGGCCTTCAGCTTCTCGCCGGCCTCGCTGGCCGCGGGCGCGTCGGTCACCGCCTCGTCGCTCCGCGCGGGGGCCGGCTTGCGCTTCTGCTCACGTTCAGCCATGTCGGTCCTCCTTCAAGCTCCGCCCAACCTACCGAGAAGCTCGGCCGGTGTGGTGCACTCGTCCAACAAGGTACCCACGTGGTCTCTGGTCCCCCGCAGCGGTTCCATCATCGGGACCCGC
>CAYQGF010000379.1:0-626 GCA_964416885.1 uncultured Iamiaceae bacterium | reverse complement strand
GGGCATCCCCGCCGGTATCGAATACGAGCGAGTCCCAGTTCGCCGCCACCACCGAGTCGGCCCACTTCTGGAGGCATCGGCCTCGGAAGTAGGCCCGGGTGCCCTCCGGAGGCTCGGTGGTGGCCCTCTCGACATCGCCGTCCTCGGTGAGGCGGACCAGGCCTGCCCTCAACGCGAGCGATCGCTCTGGTCGCAGGTCGTGGTACTGGAGGGCCAGCGCCGCCAGCCGCGGGTCGCCCCACTCGAGCCCGTGGCGGTCCCGGTACCCGTCGAGGATCCGGTACTTGGCCACCCAGTCCAGCCGGTCGGCCAGCGTCATCGGATCCGACTCGAGCCCGGCCAACACCTCCTCCCAGGTCACGAGCACCGCCTCGGCCGCCGAACCGCCCACCGAGTCGAACCCGTGCTGATCGGACCACCGGCGGGACCTCTCCAGCAGCTCCCACTGGATCTCCAGCGCGGTGACGGTCGAACCGTCCACCAGCTCCAGAGGCCTGGTCATGGTGAGGTCGTACGACACGAGTCGCATGGCCTCGACCGGCGATCGCAACGAGAAGGTCCGGGGCAGCGCGTCGTCCTCGACCATGGCCAGCACGAACGCCGTCGATCCCACCTTGAGGAAGGTG
>CAYQGF010000378.1:0-4014 GCA_964416885.1 uncultured Iamiaceae bacterium | reverse complement strand
CCGACCAGCTCGACGCCACCGTCGCCGCCGCCGACGTCACCCTCGACGCCGACCTGCTCGCCGCCGTCGACGACGTCCTGGGCGACAAGGTCGAGCGCCGGGCCTCCCTGACCAAGTCGCCCCGCACCCGCCCGTAGCCGGTCGCCGGGGCCCGGGCGTCGCCGCGCCCGGGGACCGGGCTTCACTGTCACACCCCCTCGTCAGGATGGGGGCATGGTCTTCGCCGCCCGCTGTGGTGCCTGTGGTCGCCGGGGTGCGTCCCCGTGTCGCGACTGCCACGCCGTCCTCCGCCCTCCCGCGCCCGAGCCCCCGCCGGCCGGCTTGGCGGGGCTCGTCGCGGTCCTGCGCTACGAGGGCCCGGCCCGGCCGCTCGTCGCCGGCATCAAGTACCGGGGCCAACGTCAGGCCCTCCGTTGGCTGGCCGCCGCCCTCGCGGCCCGGGTGCTCGCCCTCGTCGGTGCGGTCGACCTGGTGACCTGGGCGCCCACGACCACCGCCCACCGTCGGCAGCGGGGCTTCGACCAGGCCGAGCTGGTGGCCCGGGCGGTCGCCCGCCGGCTTGGTGTTCCCGCGGTCGGTTTGCTCCGCCGGGGCCCCGGCCCGGCCCAGACCGGGCGGCCCGCCGTCGCCCGGCGGTCGAGCGGCCCGCGGTTCGCGGTCACCCGGTCGCCCCCGGCGGGGGCCCGGGTCCTGGTGGTCGACGACGTGGTCACCACCGGAGCGACGCTGCGGGCCGCGGTCACCGCCATCGCGGCGGCTGGTGGCCGTCCGGTGCCCGCGGCCGTGGCCCGCACCCCGTCCCGGCGGTCTCCGTCCCCGTGGTCGGCGTCGACGGACCGTGGCTCTCCGGCTCCCACCCGTCTCGGGTGACGAAGGCCCTCGGGCCGGAGGACCAAGGCCCCATGCCTCCGGGCCGCCTCGTCTCCTAAGGTCAGGCGCCACCGACTCGAGGAGCACCACGTGGACGTGACCGTCAGCGCTCGGCACACCGAGGTCCCCGACCGTCTCCGGCTGATGGCCGAGGAGAAGATCGGTCGCCTGGGCCGATTCGTCGAGGGCATGGAGCGGGCCGAGGTCCACTTCACCACCCATCGGAACCCCCGCATCGCCGAACCCGAGCAATGCGAGGTCACGATGGAGGGTCACGGCCACCACGTCCGGGCCAAGGTCTCCGCCAGCGACGCCTACGCCGCGGTCGACAAGGCGGTGGCCAAGCTCGAACAGCAGCTCCACAAGCTCAAGACCAAGCTCCAGCGTCAGCGGAAGGGCATGGGCAAGGCCGGCAAGGTCGGTGGGGTCGGGGTCGACACCCTGGTCTCGGACGCCGCGGTGCTCGACCACGACGACACCGAGACGGCCGCCCCGGTCGACACCGCGCCGAAGATCGTGAAGGTCAAGCGGTTCGCGTCGATGGGCATGACCGCCGACGAGGCCGCCCAGCGGATGGACCTGTTGGGCCACGGCTTCTTCTTCTTCACCAACCTCGACACGGGTCGTGCCGCCGTGGTGTACCGCCGAGAGGACGGTGACATCGGCCTGATCGACGAGGATGGCTGACGTCACGAGCGATGGGGACCGGAGCGTGAGCCGACCGGGCGGGGGCGACCCCGTCCGCGTCCTCGTGTGCGACGACCACGCGGTCTTCCGTCGGGGCCTCGCGCTCGTGCTCGACCCCGAGGCCGACATCGAGGTCGTCGCCGAGGCCGGCAACGGCGAGGAGGCCGTGGCCCTGGCCAACGAGACGGCCCCCGACATCGTCCTGCTCGACGTCCGGATGCCCGGCATCGGCGGCATCGAGGCGGCCCGTCGGCTCGCCCTGGACGTGCCGTCGGCCCGGGTGGTGATGCTGACCGTCAGCGACACCGAGAACGACCTCTACGACGCCATCAAGGCGGGGGCGGTCGGGTACCTCCTGAAGGAGGCATCGATCGAGGAGGTCGCCGACGCGGTCCGCGCCGTGGCCGCCGGTCAGAGCCTGGTCACCCCGTCGATGGCCACCAAGCTCCTCAGCGAGTTCACGGCCCTGGCCAACCGGGTCGACGGGGGCCGGGTCGCCCCCGCCGGCCCCCGCCTGACCGGCCGCGAGATCGAGGTGCTGGGGTTCCTGGCCCGGGGGAGGAGCAACCGGGAGATCGCCGAAGCGCTCTACATCTCGGAGAACACGGTCAAGAACCACGTCCGCAACATCCTGGAGAAGCTCCAGCTCCACTCGCGCACCGAAGCGGCCCTCTACGCCGTGCGGGAGCAGATCGTCGACCTCGACGGCTGAGGCCGTCGGCCCGCAGGGGTTTCGGCAGGTCCCGGCCCTACAGTGGGTCCCCCATGGGCGTTCTCGACAAGATCCTCCGGGCCGGTGAGGGGCGCAAGCTCCGCGCCCTGGCCGGCCTCACCCCCGACATCGCCGCCCTCGAGCCCGAGATGCAGAAGCTCAGCGACGAGCAGCTGCAGCACAAGACGGTGGAGTTCCGGGAGCAGCTCGACCGCGGCGCCGAGCTCGACGACCTGCTGATCGAGGCGTTCGCCGCCGTCCGCGAGGGCAGCCTGCGGGCGCTCGGCCAGCGTCACTACGACGTGCAGATGATGGGCGGCGCGGCCCTGCACTTCGGCTGGGTGGCGGAGATGAAGACCGGCGAGGGCAAGACCCTCGTCTCGACCCTCCCGCTGTACCTCAACGCCCTGGCCGGCAACGGTGCGCACCTGGTGACGGTGAACGACTACCTCGCCAGCTTCCACTCCGAGTGGATGGGCCGGCTCCACCGGTTCATGGGCCTGAGCGTCGGGCTGATCCTCCCCGGCCCGGTCGACTCGGCCCACAAGCGGGCCCAGTACGCCTGCGACATCACCTACGGCACCAACAACGAGTTCGGCTTCGACTACCTGCGCGACAACATGGCGATGTCGAAGGCGGCCAAGACCCAGCGGGGCCACGCCTACGCCATCGTCGACGAGGTCGACTCGATCCTGATCGACGAGGCCCGCACCCCGCTGATCATCTCGGGCCGGCTGGCCGACGCGGCCAAGCTGTACCACCGCTTCGCCTCGATCGTCCGGGGCCTCGTCCGCGACGAGGACTACGAGGTCGACGAGGAGAAGCGCATCGTCGCCCCGACCGAGTCGGGCGTCGAGAAGGTCGAGGCCGCCCTCGGCGTCGAGAACCTCTACGACGCGGTGTCGCAGAACCTGGTGCACCAGTTCCAGGCCGCGCTCAAGGCCAAGGAGCTCTACAAGCGCGACAAGGACTACGTGATCCAGAGCGGCGAGGTGAAGATCGTCGACGAGTTCACGGGCCGGATCCTCGACGGTCGGCGCTGGTCCGAGGGCCTGCACCAGGCGGTCGAGGCCAAGGAGGGGGTGCGGATCAAGGAGGAGAACCAGACCCTCGCCACGATCACCCTCCAGAACTACTACCGCCTCTACGACAAGCTCGCCGGCATGACCGGCACCGCCCTCACCGAGGCGGCCGAGCTCGGCAACACCTACGACCTCCAGGTCGTCCCCATCCCGACCAACCGGGACGTCCAGCGCGCCGACGAGCGGGACCTGATCTACAAGACCGAGGACGGCAAGTTCGACGCCGTGGTCGAGGACCTGGTCGATCGGTACGACACCGGCCAGCCGGTCCTGGTCGGCACCATCTCGGTGGAGAAGTCCGAGAAGCTGTCCCGGCTCCTCGAGAAGCGGGGCGTCCCCCACGAGGTGCTCAACGCCAAGCAGCACTTCCGGGAGGCCGAGATCGTCACCCAGGCCGGTCGGCTGCACTCGATCACGGTCGCCACCAACATGGCCGGCCGTGGCGTCGACATCCGCCTCGGTGGCGACCCCGAGGGCCTGGCCGGCCAGCACGCCAAGAGCGAGGGCCTCGACCCCGAGGACGACGGCGAGGGCCGCGCCCGCTACGAGGAGCTGCTGGCCGAGTACGAGGCCCAGTGCAAGGCCGAGGGGGCCAAGGTCCGCGAGCTCGGCGGCCTCTACGTGCTCGGTACCGAGCGCCACGACTCCCGCCGCATCGACAAC
>CAYQGF010000377.1:0-4017 GCA_964416885.1 uncultured Iamiaceae bacterium | reverse complement strand
TCGTCAACGACGAGTACTTCGACGTCCGCATCTTCGACGACGACGATGACGAGCTGCCGCCGGGCGCCGAGGGCGAGATCGTGCTGCGGCCCAAGCGGCCCCACACCATGTTCGAGGGCTATTGGGGCCGGCCCGAGGCCACCGTCGCCGCCTCCCGGAACTGGTGGTACCACACCGGCGACATCGGCCGGATCGACGACGACGGCTACCTGTTCTTCGTCGACCGCAAGGCCGACTACCTCCGGCGGCGGGGCGAGAACATCTCCTCCTTCGAGGTCGAGCGCACCCTGATGCGGCATCCGGCGCTGGCCGACGTCGCCGTCCACGCCGTGCCATCGGAGCTCACCGAGGACGACCTCAAGGTCACGGCCACGGTGAAGGAGGGGGCCTCGGTCACCGAGGAGGAGCTGTTCCGCTGGTGCATCGACGAGCTGCCGTACTTCGCCCTGCCCCGCTTCGTCGAGCTGCGGGCCGAGCTGCCCCGTTCGCCGGTCGGTCGGGTCCTCAAGCGCGACCTGCGCGACGAGCCCCGCACCCCCGCCTGGTGGGACGCCGAGTCCAGCGCCATCACCTACGACAAGCGTTAGTCGTCACCACCTCGGGCCTCCTGTCCCGCGACCTCCCCGGGGCCAGAAAATGTTCTTGTCCGGCTCGGTCGCGTCAGCGGCATGGAGACGGACAAGAACTGGGAGGGCCGGGTTCTTGTCCGTCAGGCGTTCGGAAACGCGCTGCTGACGGACAAGAACCCTGGGTTGCGGGTGGGTGCGCGTGGGGGTCGGCCGGGCGGGGCCGGGACTGGGTCAACGGGCCTCGCTGATCACGTCGCGGCCGTAGGCGGCGACCCGGTCGAGGAGCTCGGCGCGGGTGGGGGCGGTGAGGGTGACCCCGACCCAGGTGACGCCGATGGCGTCGAGGGCGGCGAGGTGGGCCAGCCGGCGGTCGGCGGGGACGTCGTCGGCGCTCAGGAGGGCCTCGGACCAGCAGACGTCGAAGGGGCGGTCAGGGTCGCCGTGGCCCGCCGCCGCGGCCCGGACCTCGGCGATGGCGCGGGCCAGGTCGTCGAGCGCCTCGATCGGCTCGGTGCGGGTGGCGGCGGCGTAGCCGGCGGTGTGGAACGGTGCCCAGCCTTCGTGGCGAGCGGCCCGGCGGCGGGCGGGGGCGCTGTTGCCGCCGACCCACACGGGTGGCCGGGCCGGGCGGACGGGGCGGAGCCGGACGCCGCGGGCGGAGTAGCCGGCGCCCTCGTGGGCCACGTCGGCGCCGGTGTAGACGGCGTCGAGCACGGCGAGGGCGTCGTCGAGGCGGGCGCCCCGGCCGGCGAAGTCGGCCCCCAGGGCGGCGAACTCGGGCTTCAGGTAACCGGCGGCCACGCCGAGGATCAGCCGGCCGCCGGACAGGACGTCGAGGGTGTGCACCGCCTTGGCCCCGAGGAAGGGGTTGCGGTAGCCGGCCACGTAGACGTGGGTGTGGAGCCGGATGCCCGGGTCCGCGGCCGCGGCGACGCCGAGGACGGTGAACGGGTCCATGGCGTGGTGCCCGCCGGCGTCGAGCCAGCGGGCATCCGGCGCCGGGTGGTCGGTGACGTTGACGGCGTCGAAGCCGGCGGCCGCCGCGGCCCGGGTCACCTCGGTGACGGCCTCGACGGTGACGAACTGGTCGGCCGCCGCGACCTGCGTCGTCGGCAGCTCGAGCGAGAACCTCATCAGCGGCGCCGCCCGCTTCGATGGTGTCTGCTCGTACGGAAGGTGCCTGGCACCTTCCGTACGAGCCCGGCGCCCGGCATCAGGCGGTGGCCTGGCGGGTGATGGTGCCGAGGTCGACGCCCTGGTGGTTGATCTCGAAGCGGCCCTTGTCGAAGGAGCGGATGGCGACGTCGTGGTCGCCGGCCCGGCGGCGGAGGGCGGCGACGGTGGCCTCCTCCTTCGGGGCGTGGGCGAAGGGGTCGTAGGAGTACCAGCGCATGGCGTTCTGGTGGGTGATCTTGTCGAGGTCGGCGTCGGGCACGTCGGCGGCGACGGCGGTCAGCTCCTCGGGGGCCTCGGGCCACGACGAGTCGGAGTGGGGGTAGTCGCACTCCCAGGCGATGTTGTCGATGCCGATCAGGTCCCGGAGCTGGACGCCCACCGGGTCGGAGATGAAGCAGGTGAGGAAGTGCTGGCGGAACACCTCGGAGGGGAGCCGGTCGCCGAAGTCCTGGCCGGTCCAGCCGTGGTGCATGTCGTAGGTGCGGTCGAGCCGGTCGAGGAAGTACGGGATCCACCCGGTGCCCCCCTCGGACAGGGCGATCCTGATGTTGGGGAAGTGCTTGGGGATGCGGGACCACAGCAGGTCGGCGGCGGCCTGGCAGATGTTCATGGGCTGGAGCGTGATCAGCACGTCCATCGGGGCGTCGGGCGCGGTGAAGGCCAGCTTCCCGGACGACCCGAGGTGGATCGACAGCACGGTGTCGGTGTCGCACAGCGCTGTCCAGAGCGGGTCCCACGCGTCGTTGTGGAACGACGGCAGGTCGAGCGTGTACGGGTTCTCGGTGAAGGTGAGCGAGTGGACGCCCTTCTCGGCCAGCCGGCGCACCTCGGCCGCGGCCAGCTCCGGGTCCCACAGCACCGGCAGCCCCATGGGGATGAACCGGCCGGGGGCGGCGCCGCACCACTCGTCGACGTGCCAGTCGTTGTAGGCCCGGACGACGGCGAGGGCGAGGTCCTTGTCCTCGCAGGCCGCGAACAGGCGAGCGCTGAAGCCGGGGAACGACGGGAAGCACATCGAGCCGAGCACGCCGCCGGCGTCCATGTCCTTGACCCGCTCGGCGACGTCCCAGCAGCCGGGCCGCATCTCGTCGAAGGCGGTGGGCTCGATGCCGTACTCCGCCTTGGGCCGGCCCGCGACCGCGTTGAGCCCGATGTTGGGGATCTTGCTGTCGTCGAAGACCCAGACGTCGGCCCCGCTGCCGCCGCGGACGACCCTGGGCATGCGGTCCCGGTAGGCGGCCGGTGCGTTCCGGAACAGGTCCGGCGGCTCGACCAGGTGGTCGTCGACGCTCACCAAGATCAGGTCGTCGGGGCGCATGGTCGTCTCCTGACGGCGCGCTGCTCGGGCCGGCGTGCAGGGCATTCAACTGCAGTGGATTGAACTATAGTTCAGTTCTTCGAACCATGAGCCACGACCCGGCGACGACAGGGGGCCCCATGGCCGATGACGACACGGCCGACACGGCCGCCGACACGCCGTACACCTACGCCGAGCGGATGTTCCCGGCCCCGGTCGACCTCGGGATCGCCGAGGCGGACCGGGCCGTCAGCTCGGTGCCGTTCGGGACGTCGACCTACCTGGAGGGCGGCCGGGGCGACGGCAGCGCCTGGTACGAGGGCGGCGGCGCGGTGGGCGAGCGGGCGGTCCAGGGCATCACCATCTACCCGCCGACCCGCGGCGTCGTGACCCAGGGCGACCCCTTCGAGCCGGTGAAGATCGGCGTCCTGGTCGACATGGACCTGGGCCAGCTCCTCGCCGATTGGATCGACCCGACGATCCTCGCCATCGAGGACGCCCTCAACGAGGGGGTGTGGGGCCGGGGGCCGGTCCAGCTCGTCGTCGCCGACGCCCGCGGCCTGCCCCGGGAGAACTACCGGAAGGTGGTCGATGGCTACCGCTGGCTGGTCGAGCAGGGCTGCGTGGTGGTGCTCGGCCCGTTGATCTCCGACAACTGCCTGGTCGTCCAGGACACCGCCAACGAACTGGGAGTGCCGTGCATCGGCTGGACCGGCGCCCACCGCTTTGCCTCCGAGTACTGCTTCACCGTCGCCAACGGTGACATCCCCACCGAGGGCGTCATGTGCGCCCAGTGGATGAAGGCCAAGGGCTACGAGAAGGTCGGGCTGTTCTGGGAGCAGGGCAGCTCCGGCCAGGACTACGCCGGCTACTTCCGCGACACCGCCCTCCAGCTCGGGCTCCAGGTGGTGCGGGAGGTGAAGCTCGAGCCCAACCCCCGGGGCCTGGTCGACGACCTCCGCACGATGCGCGAGC
>CAYQGF010000376.1:0-4027 GCA_964416885.1 uncultured Iamiaceae bacterium | reverse complement strand
GAGCGGACCATGTGCTCGCCGGTGCGGCGCCGGATGTTGTTGAACGGCACCGTGGTGTCGGCCTCGCCCGGGGTGGCCGGCACGACCGGGGCCGGACGGGGAGCGGCCGGCCGGGACGGAGCCGGGGCCGCCGGGGCGGCGGCGGCCGGGGCCGGAGCCGGAGCGCTCGCACCGGCACCGCCCCCCTCGACCACGGCCAGGACGTCGTTGCGGGTGATGCGGCCGCCGGCACCGGTCCCGGTGATCGACGCCGGGTCGATGCCGTGCTCCGCGATCAGACGGCGCACGACCGGTGACAGCACGATCCCCTCGGCCGCAGCCGGCGCCGGCGCGGCCTCCTGCGGGGCCGGTGCGGGCGCCGCCGGGGCCTCCTGCGGCGCGGGGGCCGGGGCCGGGGCCGGGGCGGCGGGTTCGGTCGGGTCGCCGGCGGCCTCCTCGGCCGCGGCCTGCTGGGCCTCGGCGGCCTCCGGCTCGTCCGCGGTGGCCTGCTGCTCGGGCTCGGCGGCCGGCGCCGGCGCCGCGTCCTCGCCGCCGCCCGACGCCGGGTCGCCCACGATCGCCAGCACGGCGCCGACGTCGACGGTGTCGCCCTCCTCGACCTTGATCTCGGTGAGGGTCCCGCTGACCGGCGACGGGATCTCGGAGTCGACCTTGTCGGTGGAGACCTCGACGATCGCTTCGTCCTCGGCGATCTCGTCCCCCACCGCCTTCAGCCACTTGGTGATCGTGCCCTCGGTGACGGTCTCCCCGAGCTGGGGCATCTGGATCTCGGCCATGGGGGTGCTGGCTCCTCTGTGGTGCGCGCGGCTCTGCGACTCCGTCCGACCGTATCGGGTCACGGACCGGGCCGGAACCGCCTCACCCCACGATCCCCGTGCGGATCACCAGGCCGCCCCTACGCTCGGGCCCCGACGGTGGTGAGCCGAGGAGCACCCGTGACAGCACTCGACACCTCAGCCCGCCGGCCCCCCTCCGTGGCCGTCGGGCTGGGCTGCATGGCCGCCGGCGCGGTGCTGGCCCTGCGACCGTTCACGGCCCTCGGGGTGCTGGTCGTCCTGGTGGCGGTGGCGGCGATCGTCACCGGCGTCCTCCGCGCCCTCACCGCGCCCGAGGACGCGCCGCTCCCCGGCCGGCTCGTCGGCGCCGCCTGGGTCGGGCTGGGCCTGGTCGTGGCGTTCTGGCCCGACCTCTCGATCGCCGGCATCGCCGTGGCCGTCGGCATCGGCATGGTCGTGGGCGGGGCGGCCGACGTGGTGGCCGGGCTCCGGGGGACCACCGACGAGCGGCTGGCCGCGGTGCTGAAGGGGGCGGCGAGCGTCGTCGCCGGTGTGGTCGCCCTGGCCTGGCCCGACGTGACCCTGCTGGCCGTGGCCGTGGTGTTCGGTGCCCGCACGTTCCTGTTCGGCCTGTCCGAGACGATCGCCGCGTTCCGGGGCAGCCGCCGCACCGATGACGTCTGCCCGGCCCGGCCCCTCGGCCCGCTGCGGCGCCTCACCCACGTCGCCGTCGCCGGGCTGGCCCTGGCCGCCGCCGTCGCCCTCGGTGGGGTCTCGGCCGCCCTCCACCGCGGCGAGCCGGTGGTCGACGACTTCTACGCCGCGCCCGACGAGGTGCCCGACGAGCCCGGCGCGCTGCTCCGGGCCGAGCCCTTCACCCGGCAGGTCCCCGACGGAGCCGTCGCCTGGCGGATCCTCTACACGACCACCCGGGCCGACGGCCTCCCCGCCGTCGCCAGCGGCCTGGTCGTGGTACCCGACGACGCGGCCGCCACCCACCCGGTCGTCGCGTGGGCCCACGGCACCACGGGCGTGGCCCGCCGCTGCGCCCCGAGCGTCCTCGCCGAGCCGTTCGAGTCGGGCGCCCTGTTCCTGCTGCCCCAGGTGCTCGACGCCGGCTGGGCACTGGTGGCCACCGACTACGTCGGGCTCGGCACCGAGGGCCCGCACCCCTACCTGGTCGGCGACCCGACGGCCCGCTCCGTCCTCGACGCCGTCCGGGCCGCCCGCCAGCTCGACCGACCGGGGGCCGCGCTGGCCGACGACACCGTGGTCTGGGGCCACTCGCAGGGCGGCGGGGCGGCGCTGTGGACCGGGCAGGTCCAGCCCACCTACGCCCCCGACGTCCCGCTCGCCGGCGTGGCCGCCCTGGCCCCGGCGTCGGACCTGCCCGGCTTCGCCGACACCCTCGCCGGCCTCACCGGCGGCAGCATCTTCGCCTCCTACCTGGTCGAGGGGTACGTCGGCACCTACGACGACGTCCGGCGCGGCGACGTCGTCGCCCCCGGCGCCCAGCCCCAGGTGCGGGCGCTGGCCGACCGCTGCCTGAGCGAGCCGGCGGCGCTGGTGTCGGTGCTCCAGTCGGTGACGACCGGGTTCTCGGTGTTCCGCACTCCGTTGGGCGGGGGCGCCCTGGGCGAGCGGTTGGCCGAGAACGTGTCGACCGGACCACCCGCCGTGCCGCTGCTCGTGGCCCAGGGCACCGACGACGCCATCATCGCCCCCGCCGTCCAGGCCGCCTACGTCGAGCGGCTGTGCGCCGACGGCATCGACGTCGACTACCGGACCTATGACGGCCGCGACCACGTGGGCCTGGTCACCGCCAGCTCGCCCCTGGTGCCCGACCTGCTGGCCTGGACCGCCGACCGCCTCGCCGGCGAGCCCTTCGCCTCGACCTGCTGAACAGACCCGGCCGGCCCCGCCGTACGCGACGTGCCTGGCACGACTCGTACGGACCGGGGGTCAGCCGTGGAGGCCGCGGCCGGTGAGGCTGAGGACGGTCTCGCCGAAGTTCTCCGACAGGCTCGGGTGGGGCTGGATGAACGGCGCGATCTCGTCGACGGTCGCCTCCCAGTTGACCGACAGGTAGCCCATGCCGAGCTGCTCGGTCACCCACGGACCGGCCATGTGGACCCCGAGGACCTGGCCCCCGGTGCCCTTCTCGTTCTTGACCGCGATGACCTTCACCATGCCCTCGGTCTCGCCCAGGATCATGGCCCGGCCGTTGCCCGGCCAACGGTGCTTGGACACCACCACGTCGTGGCCGGCGGCCTTGGCCGCCTCCTCGGTGAGGCCCACGAAGGCGACCTCGGGGTGGCAGTAGACGCACCACGGCACCCGCGAGTAGTCGACCGGCACGCACGGCTCGCCCATGATCTGCTTGATCACCAGGATCGACTCGGCGTAGGCGACGTGGGCCAGGCCGGGCGTGGCGATCAGGTCGCCCACCGCGAAGACGCCCTCGGCGCCGGTGCGGCACCACTCGTCGACCTTCACGAAGCCCCGCTCGTCGACCTCGACACCGGTGCCGTCGAGGCCCAACGAGTCGGACAACGGCCGCCGACCGACCGACACGACGACGGTGTCGGCCTCGACGGTGTCACCGCCCTCCAGCTCGACCCGCACGCCGGCGTCGGTCGAGGTCTGGCCGGTGACCTTGACGCCCGTCTTGATGGTGATGCCCCGCTTCTCCAGGGCCCGGTGGACGAGCTTCACCACGTCGGAGTCGACGCCGGGGAGGATGGCGGGCAGGGCCTCGAGGATGGTGACCTCGCTGCCCAGGTCGACGAACGTCGAGGCGAACTCGCAGCCGATGGCCCCGCCGCCGACCACGACGACGCGCTCCGGGAGGGCCGCGAGCTGGAACACCTCGTCGGAGGTCAGGATGCGGTCGCTGACGTCGAAGCCGGGGATGGTGCGGGGCACCGAGCCCGAGGCCAGCACCACGTTGGTGGCCTGGACGGTGGTGGTCTGGCCGTCCTCGCCGGTGACGGTGACCGTCCTGTCGGCGCCCAGGGTGCCGGTGCCGTCGAAGACGGTGACCTTGCGGCTCTTGAGCAGGCCGCCCAGCCCCTTCACCAGCTGGTCGACCACCGACCACATGCGGTCGGTCGACGTGCCGAAGTCGAGGGTGATGTCGCCGCCGGCGGTGATGCCGAAGCGGTCGGACTCGCGCACGGTGCGGGCGACCTCGGCGGTCTGGAGCAGCTCCTTGGCCGGGATGCAGCCCCGGTTGAGGCAGGTGCCGCCGA
>CAYQGF010000375.1:0-4098 GCA_964416885.1 uncultured Iamiaceae bacterium | reverse complement strand
CGGCGGGGTCGAGCGGGTGTACCGCCTCGGCGTCCCGGCCGACTACGACCCCGACGTCCCCGTCCCGCTGGTGCTCAACCTGCACGGTTCGGGGTCCGACGCGGCGCAGGCCAGCCTCTACGGCGACGTGCCCCGCCAGGCCGCGGCCCGGGGGATGCTCACCGTCGCGGCCCAGGGCATCGACGGCCAGTGGGGCCTCGGCGACGGGGCCGACACCGACTACCTCACGGAGCTGCTCGACGACGTCGAGGCCCGGTACTGCGTCGACCTCGACCACGTCCACGGCGTCGGGATGTCCCTCGGCGCGGCCAAGACCGCCTTCTTCGCCTGCACCGCCGGCGACCGCTTCGCCAGCCTGGCCCTGGTGACCGTCGAGGTCTTCCCCGGCGAGTGCCGGGCGATGCCGGTCGTCGCCTTCCACGGCACCGACGACCCGGTGGTGGCCTACGGGGAGGGGGGCGGGTCCGTCGACGCCGGCAACACCCCCAACGCGGCCGTGCCGGGGACCCTCAGCAACATGGCCGGCTGGGCCGAGAACGGCGGGTGCGAGCCGGAGCCGACGGTCGAGCCGATCGGTGACGACGTCGAGCGCCGGGCCTTCGCCGGCTGCGACGAGGGTGTCGGCGTCGAGCTCTACACGGTCCTCGGCGGCGGCCACACCTGGCCCGGCGCCGAGATCGACCTCGGCCCACCCGAGTGGACGACGCACACGATCAGCGCCACCGAGCTGCTGCTCGACTGGTTCGACGCCCACCCTCGGGTCTGACCGCCCCCGGGTCTGACCGCCCCCGGGTCTGACCGCCGGCGAGGCGTGAACCTGCGGCAGATGTCCAGCAAGACCGCTCGGAACTGCCGCAGGCTCGGGAGGGGCCCGGTAGAACGACCGCCATGCGCGCCGTCGTCATCACCGAGCACGGGGACCCCGACGTCCTCGCCGTCCGTGAGGTCCCCGACCCCGAGCCCGGCCCCGAGGAGGTGCTGGTCGCGGTGCGGGCCACCGCCCTCAACCGGGCCGACCTGCTCCAGCGGCGGGGCTTCTACCCCGAGCCCGGGCCGCCCCGGGAGCACGAGGTCCCCGGCATGGAGCTGGCCGGCACGGTCGTCGCCCGCGGGGCCCGGGTGACCGAGTGGCAGGTCGGCGACGAGGTCATGGGCATCGTCAGCGGCGGGGCCTACGCCGAGCGGATCGCCGTCCACGAGCGTCAGCTGATGGCGGTCCCGGCGGCGCTCGGGCTGGTCGACGCCGCGGCCGTCCCCGAGGTGGCGATCACGGCCTGGGACGCCCTCGTCGTCCAGGGCGGGCTCACCAGCGGACGGGTCGCCCTGGTCCACGCCGGGGCCTCGGGCGTGGGCACCGCCGCGGTCGCCATTGCCAAGGCCCTCGGTGCCCGGGTCGTCACCACCACCAGTGCCGGCAAGGTCGAGCGGTGCCGGGCGCTCGGCGCCGACGTCGTGGTCGACTACACGGCCGAGGACTACGTCGAGGCGGTGTGGGCGGCCACCGACGGACGGGGCGTCGACGTGGTGCTCGACGTGGTCGGTGGCGACTACCTGGCCCGCAACCTCAAGGCCCTCCGCACCGGGGGCACGATCGTCCAGGTCGGCGTGATGGGCGGCGGGCGGACGCAGATCGACCTGGGGGCGCTCCTGCCCAAGCGGGCGCACCTGGTCGGCACCGTCCTGCGGGCCCGGCCGATCGAGGAGAAGATCGCCGTCACCCAGCGCTTCGCCCGGGAGGTGCTGCCCTGGTACGCCGACGGCACCGTCCGGCCCGTGATCGACACCCGCTTCCCGCTCGACGCCATCGCCGATGCCCACCGCCACATGGAGGCCAACGCCAACGTGGGCAAGATCCTGGTCGACGTCGCCGGTTGAGCACCCCGCGCGGCTGGGTCAGAGGCGGCGGGCCATGCAGACGCGGGTGGCGGGGTCGAGGCCGTGGGCGGCCTCATCGGCGACGAGGGCGGCCAGGTCGGGCCCGACCTCCTCGTCGGCCAGCTCCCGGAACCCGAGGTGGGCGTAGAGCGGGGCGTTCCACGGGACGGCCCGGAACGTGGTGAGCGTGAGCACCGACCGGCCGTCGGCCCGGGCCCAGTCGGCGGCCCAGCCGAGCAGCAGGCGGCCGACGCCCCGGCCCTGGTGGTCGGGGTCGACCGAGACCTGTTCGACGTGGGCGGCGGCATCGACCCGGTCGACCAGGACGTAGCCGACGACCGCACCGGCCTCGTCGACGGCCACCGCGGAGCGGGCGTCGGCGGCATAGGCGGCCAGCCGGTCGAGCGACATCGGCTCGTCCTCGGCGATGTCCTCCAGCCCGACGTCGGCGAAGCGACGCCCGGCCCGGACCTCGATGGCTCGGAGCGTCGGACCGTCGTCGGCCGTGGCCGGACGGGCCCTCACGCGCCGGTGTGCTCCTCGACCGGCGGGGTGGCGGGGATCGACCAGGCGTCAGGGTCGAAGGGGGCCGGGCCCACGCCGTCGGCCGCCGACCGACGGCGGAGGCGGCGCCACTGGCCCGGCGCCGGCGAGAGCGCCCGCAGCCCGAGGGCGATCAGGAAGCCGGCGACCATGCCACCGAGGTGAGCCTGCCAGGCGACCGCGGTGTCGTCCGGGGTGACGAACTGCGACACCAGGTAGGGGCCGAGGAGGGCCCAGGCCGGCAGGGTGACGACGATCAGGGGCAGGGGCGCGACGAACGAGAGGATCCGCCGCCTGGCGCCGATCACGAGGTAGGCGCCCATCGCCGCCGACACCGCGCCCGACGCGCCGACCGCCGGCTCGGCCGACGACGCGTTGAGGACGACGTACGTCAGCGTCCCGAGGACCCCGCCCACCAGGTAGAGGCCGAGGAACGGCCCCGGCCCGAAGCGGTCCTCCACCGCGGCGCCGAAGACCCACAGGAACAACATGTTCAGCATCAGGTGGGCCAGCCCGCCGTGCAGGAACATGTGGGTGACCAGCGATGCCGGCACCGGTTTGCGGTCGATGATCGGGTGCCCGCCGTCGGTGGTGCAGACCGCCCCGTCGGACCGGGACTCCCACTGGCGGATCTCGCACGGCACCGCCCCCCAGGTCGAGTAGTGCTCGGCCAGGTCGCGGGACTCCTCCTGGGTCAGGGACGCGGTGTCGGCCGCGCCGCGCTGGAGGGCGGCCGGCTGGAGGAACAGGAAGACGGCGATGTTCACGCCGATCAGGGTCAGGACGACCCACGGGACGGTCCGGCGCGGGCTGTCGTCACGGAGGGGGACGGCCATCAGGCTCCGCCCTCGCTCGGCCCCACCGGGACCTCGACCACGACCGTGCCCGCCACCAGGTCGTGCGGCCCCCGCCCGGTCGGCGACAGCTGCACCCACGCCAGCAGGACCGGGAGGAGCGGGGGGAACAGCCAGAACACGGCGAGGGTGAACGAGCGGGCGAACGCGGCGGTCCGCCCCGGCGCCTCGCCCGTGGCCTCGTCCAGGACGGCCAGGCCCTCCCGGCGGTGCCCGACGGTGCCGCCGTCGCGGGCGATGGCCCGGACCTCGTCGGCCACGAACAGCGCAGCCCAGACGGCGGCCAGCAGCAGGGCCAGGGCCCGCTGCTCGAAGGTCCAGGCCAGGATGACCGCCACGAGGACGACGACCAGCGCCGGCGAGGCGTCGAGCCGGACGGCGCGGGCCCGTCGGCGGGCGTCGACGGAGGCGACCGGGCCCCAGGCGGTGACCGGACGGGGCCGTCTCGCCTCGTCCTCGGCCTGGACCATGGAGCGGGTCACCACCTCGGGGGCCTCGAACGGGACGACGATCGTGTCGGCGACGCGGTCGGCGATGCCGCGACGGGACGGGAAGGTGGCGATGGTGAGGGCGTAGCCGCCGGCGATGCCCACGACCACGGCCCCGACGGCGAAGCCGGCGGCGGAGTCGGTCATCACCCCGACCGCCGACGGCACCAGGACCAGCGCCAGGGTGGCGACGGTGGTGATCAGGCCCCGCCACCAGGCGTTGACGGGGTCGATCGTGGCCCGGTCGAGCTCGGCCACGCGCAACCCGGTCGCCAGCTTGCCGGGGGTGGCCCGGAGGTTGAGGCAGAACAGGGCCTCGTAGGCCGACAGGGCACCGA
>CAYQGF010000374.1:0-4103 GCA_964416885.1 uncultured Iamiaceae bacterium | reverse complement strand
CGACGGAGGGTCGCCAGATGGCGATGTCGGTCGCGCCGTCGGCGTCGTAGTCGCCGGGGACGGGGACATCGCCGGCGAGGCCCCAGAAGGTGGTGGGTTGGTCGGGGCGGTACCAGCCGCCGACGGAGGGTCGCCAGATGGCGATGTCGGTCGCGCCGTCGGCGTCGTAGTCGCCAGGGACGGGGACATCGCCGGCGAGGCCCCAGAACGTCGGCGAGTGGCCGTCGCGGTACCAGCCACCGACCTCGGGTCGCCAGATGGCGATGTCGGTGGTGCCGTCGGCGTCGTAGTCGCCGGGGACGGGGATGTCGCCGGTGAGGCCGAGGTAGGTGGTGGGCTGGCCTTCGATGTACCAGGCGCCGACGGAGGGTCGGTAGACGGCGATGTCGGTGGTGCCGTTGCCGTCGTAGTCGCCGGGGACGGGGATGTCGCCGGTGAGGCCGAGGTAGGTGGTGGGCTGGCCTTCGATGTACCAGGCGCCGACGGAGGGTCGGTAGACGGCGATGTCGGTGGTGCCGTTGCCGTCGTAGTCGCCGGGGACGGGGATGTCGCTGGCGAGGCCGAGGTACACCGGGTCTCGGCCCTCGATGAGCCAGGCGCCGGCCGAGGGCCGGTACACCGCGACGTCGGTCGCTCCGTCGCCGTCGAAGTCCGCCGGCGGGGCCGGCCGGCCCGGAGGCTCCACGGACCTGGCCAGGCCGGCATCGATGCCCGTCGTCTCCTGGTCCGCCACGGTCACGAGGGTGGCCGAGCCCCAGTCCGGAGCATCGTCGAAGTACTCGTCCTGGTAGCCGGCCCCGGAGCAGTCCCAGAACAGGACGCGGTAGGGCCCGGGGGGCAGGTCGGGGAAGGCGTAGGTGCCGTCGGCGCCGGTCGTGGCCTGCACCCAGTCCGGCCCGCTGGCGGTGACGCAGATGCCGGCGAGAGGAAGACCGGTGTCGTCGGCGGTGACGGTGCCCGAGATCGCACCGGGCCCGGGCGTGCGGGCCAGGCCGGCGTCGATGCCGGTGACCTCTTGGCCGGCGCCCACGGCGACGAGGTCGGCCGCGGCGTAGTCGGTCGTGTCATCGAAGTACTCCGACTGGTAGTCATCGCCGGCACACGACGTCATGAAGAAGATCCGGTAGTGGCCCGGGGGGAGGCCGGAGAGGGTGTAGGTGCCGTCCGCTCCGGTGGACGCGTTGGCCCAGCCCTCCGGAGCGCTCGCCAGCACGCAGATGCCTTCGACGGGTAGCCCCGTGTCGTCGGAGGTGACGACACCCGAGATCGAACCGGGGCCCGGCGGCGTCCACAGGGCGAGCCCGGCGTCGATGCCCGTCGTCTCCTGGTCGGCCACGACGGTCACCACCGTCGCTGCCTCCCAGTCGGTCGTGTCGTCGAAGTACTCCCACAGGTAGCCGCGGCCGGAGCAGTCCTCGAACTCGATGCGGTAGTCGTCGGGGATGAGGTTGTTGAACCTGTAGCTACCGTCGACATCGGTGTAGGCCGACGCCTGGTACAGCCCGGTCGGGCCGAACGCCGTGACGCAGACGTCGGCGAGCGGCTCGCCGGTGTCGTCGGCAGTGACGGTGCCCGAGATCCTCCCGGCGAAGCCGAGGCTGCCGTCGATGCCGGTGGTCTCCTGGCCGGAAACGACCGTCACGAGCGTGGCCGAGTACCAGCTCCCCACCCCGTCGTAGTACTCCGGGGCGTAGCCGGCCCCGGAGCAGTCGTAGAACTGCACCCGGTAGGAGCCGGGGAGCACGTCGAGGGTGTAGGTGCCGTCGGGCCCGGTGGTGGTCTCGGCCCAGACGCTCCCGTCGACGCCGACGCAGATGTCGGCGAGGGGCTCGCCGGAGCCGGCATCGGTGACGGTGCCCGTGATCGAGCCGGGCGGGGGAAGGGGGGTGAGGCCGGCGTCGATGCCGGTGGTCACCTCGCCGGCCACGACGGTGACGTCGGTGGCCGACGACCAGTCGGGAGCATCGTCGTAGTACTCGCTGTAGTACCCGAGGCTCCAGCAGTCGTAGAAGTACACCTGGTAGGCGCCGGGGGCCAGGTTGACGAGGGTGTAGGTACCGTCGGGGCCGGTGGCCGTGTCGGCCCATCCGTTCCCCTCGGCGTTGACGCAGATGTCGGCGAGGGGCTCGCCGGTGTCGGCGTCGGTGACGGTGCCCGTGATCGACGGCTGCGGGGGCGCGAGGCCGGCGTCGATGCCGCTGACCTCCTGGCCGGCCCCGACCACGATGGGGGTGGCGGCGTCCCACTCGAGAGCGTCGTCGTAGTACTCCCCCCGGTAGCCCTGGCCCGAGCAGTCGTAGAGCTCCAGCCGGTAGGCACCGGCGGCGAGGCCCCCCACCGAGTACGCACCGCTGCTGTCCGTCTGTACGGACGCGGCGTACACCCCGGTCGCCCCGCTGGCGGTGACGCAGATGTCGGCGAGGGGCTCGCCGGTGTCGTCAGCGGTGACGATGCCGGAGATCCTCGCGCCGATGCCGAGGCCGGCGTCGATGCCCGTGGTCTCCTGGCCGGCCACGACCGCGACGGGCGTGGCGTCGTACCAGCTCTCCGCCCCGTCGTACCACTCCGTCGCGTAGACCGAGTCGACGCAGTCCGAGAACGACACGCGGTACTCGCCCGGTGGCAGGTCGGTGAAGGTGTAGGTGCCGTCAGGGCCGGTGGAGACCGAGCGGGACACCGCCCCGTCGGCGTTGACGCAGATGTCGGCGAGGGGCTCGCCGGTGTCGTCGGCGGTGACGGTGCCGGAGAGGGACCGCTGGCTGGGAGCGAGGCCGGCGTCGATGCCGATGGTCGGCTGCCCGGCGGTCACGGTGACCCTCGTGGCCAAGGTCCAGTCGGTCACGTTGTCGTAGTACTCCGACCGGTAGTCGCCGGCGGAGCACGGGCTGAAGAGGACCCAGTGCTCGCCCGGGGCGAGACCGTGGACGGTGTAGGTCCCGTCGGGGCGGGTCGTCGTGTTCGACAGCTGGATGCCGTCGTAGGTCGAGATGCAGACACCGGCGAGGGGCTCGCCGGTGTCGTCGGCGGTGACGGTGCCGGAGATCGGCCCGAGCCCGGGCACGGGAGCCAGGCTGGCGTCGACGCCCACGGTCTCCTGGCCGTCCACGACCGTCACGATCGTGGCCGAGGACCAGTCCGGGGCGTCGTCGAAGTTCTCGTCCTCGTAGCCGGGGTTGTGGCAACCGTCGATGATCGGCCGAGCGTCGCCGAAGAAGACCCGGTAGTCACCGGGGGGGAGGTCGTCCAGGGTGTAGGTGCCGTCGGGCCCGGTGTAGGCATGGGTGATGCTCGGGCCGATGGCGACGACACAGATGTGCGAGAGGGGCGCCCCGCTGCTGTCGCTGACGACCGTGCCCGAGATCGCCCCGAACCGGGCCAGGCCGGCGTCGGTGCCGGGCGTGTCCTGGCCGGCGGTGACGGTCACCGAGGGCGCGGTGTCGGGCACGGGGACGTCGTCGTACCACTCCGACACGTAGCCGACGTCGGAGCAGTCGGAGAACTGCACCAGGTAGTCGCCGGGGGCCAGGTCGGCGAGGGTGTAGGTGCCGTCGACGTCGCTCGTCGCCTCGGCGTACACCTCGAAGGCGGGCAGCTCGGGATCGGTCGTCGAGCTCCACCAGAGGGCGGCGACGCAGATGCCCGCCAACGGCTCTCCGGTGCTGTCAGCGGTGACGACACCCGAGATCGAGCCGGTGCTGTCGTCCGCTCCGGCCGGTGGGCTGATGCCCAGGGTGCCTGCGATCAGCCCGACGATCGCGACCAGCGCGACGAACAACCCCCGACGTCCCATGATCCTCCTCCGTTCCCCGGTTGGGGGCGACCGTACCACCGCGGCGTGTCGTCGATGCCGGGACGGTCGGTCCTCGCTCGGCGGCCTCGGACCGGCGACGGCCCGGCGCGCGGTCGCGCGCCGGGCCGTCCCGGACCTGCTTCGGTGGTGGGGCTACTCCACCGGCGCCTCGGCGGGGGCCGGGGCCGGGACCGGTGCGACGGCGGGGGCCGCCGCGGTGTCGCCGGCGGCCTGGCGGGCGACGAGGGCCTGGAGCATGTTCGACAGGTCCAGGCCGGTGAGGTCGCCGGCGACCTGCATGCCCTGGGCCACC
>CAYQGF010000373.1:0-4132 GCA_964416885.1 uncultured Iamiaceae bacterium | reverse complement strand
AACCCGGTGAGGGTCTCGGCGTAGCCGACCCCGGCGTCGACCGCGATCGACCGCAGCAACGTGGAGGACACGATCGTCGTGGCGAACACGGCGTCGGCCGGCAACCCGCCCCGACGGACGAGGTGGTCGGCCAGCAGCCAGCCGAGCTGGTCACCGGTGAGGGCGACCCAGTCCTCGACCCGCCGCGGGTGCCCGTTGCGCACCACCACCGCCAGCGCCAGCCGGTCGGCATCGGGGTCGTTGGCGAGGGCGGCGTCGCAGCCGGCCCAGGCCGCCTGGCCGACCAGCTTGTCGAGGGCGCCGGGCTCCTCGGGGTTCGGGAAGGCGACCGTGGGGAACTCGGGGTCGGCCTCGGCCTGCTCGGGGACCTCGTGGAGCGAGATGAAGCCGGCGAGGTGGCAGGCCCGGCGCACCACCGCGCCCCCGACCCCGTGCAGCGACGTGTGGGCCACCTCGACGCGGGTGCGGTCGGACCGCGGCGGCACGACCTCGCCGATGGCCCCGAGGTAGGCGTCGACGACCTCCAGGCCGTGGTGGACGATCAGCGAGCTGCCGGCCCCGGCGATCGGCAGGTCACGGACCCGGGGGGCAGCGTCCATGGCGGCGGCGATCGTCGCGGCCTGGTCGGCGTCGACCTGGCGCCCCTCGCCGTCGTAGACCTTGTAGCCGTTGTCGGTGCCGGGGTTGTGGCTCGCCGTCACCATGATCCCGGCCGAGGCGCCCAGGTGGCGGACGGCGAAGGCCAGCACCGGCGTCGGGCCCGGAGCCGGGACCACGTGCACCCGCAGCCCGGCACCGGCCAGGACGTCGATGGTGTCGGCCACGAACTCCTCGGAGCCGTAGCGGGCGTCGCGGCCCACGACGACCGACGCGCCCGCACCGGCACCGGCCTCGGCGGCCCGCACCCACGCCGCCACCCCGGCCGCAGCCCGGCGGACGACGACCCGGTTCATCCGGTTCGGGCCGGGGCCGACCTCGCCCCGGAGCCCGGCGGTGCCGAAGGCGAGCGAGGCCCGGAAGATGTCCCGGAGGCGGGCCTCGGCCTCCGGGTCGCCGGTGTTGCGGACCTGGAAGGCCAGTTCCTTCAGCAGCTCGGCGTGGCCCTCGAAGGGGTCCTCGTCGATCCAGGCGTCGACCCGCGCCAGGAGCGTCTCGGTGGGCTCGGCGTCGGGGGTCACCGGTCGGCCCCGCCCTACGCGTCGAGCAGGTGGATCAACTGGGCCAACGACAGCCCGGGCCGGGCCCCGGTGTGGCCGATCACGGCGGCGGCGGCGATCGAGCCGAGCCGTCCGCACCGGTCGAGGGACATGCCCTGCGTGTAGCCGTAGAGGAAGCCGGCGGCGTAGAGGTCGCCGGCACCGGTCGTGTCGACCCGCTTGGGCACCTCGTGGGCGGGGACGACGTGGGTCTCGTCGCCGGCGACGACCACCGACCCCTCGCGGCCCCGGGTCAGGCAGGCGATCTTGCACCGGCCCCGCACCTTGGCCACGGCGTCGTCGAAGTCGTCGACCTGGTAGAGCCGGGTGATCTCGTCGGTGTTGGCGAAGAGGATGTCGACGCCACCGTCGATCAGGGCGAGGAAGTCGTCGCGGTGGCGGTCGACGCAGAAGCCGTCGGAGAGGCTGAGGGCGACCTCGCGGCCGGCGGCGTGGGCCGCCTCGGTGGCGACCCGGTAGGCGTCCTTGGCCGCGTCGCGGTCGAAGAGGTAGCCCTCGAGGAACGTCACCTGGGAGGCCCGGACGACGTCGAGGTCGACGTGCTCGGGGCCGAGGAGCGACGACGCCCCCAGGTAGGTGTTCATCGTCCGCTGGGCGTCGGGGGTGACGACGATCATGCAGCGCCCGGTGCCGGGGCCGGCGCTGGCCCGGGGCGAACCGAAGTCGACCTCCAGCGAGGCCAGGTCGTGGGCGAACACCGTGCCGAGGTCGTCGTCGTGGACCCGGCCGATGTAGGCGGCCCGGCCCCCGAAGCTGGCCACCCCGACGAGGGTGTTGGCCGCGGAGCCGCCCGACATCTCGGTGCGGTGCTCCATGGCGGCGTAGAGCTCGTCGGCCCGATCGTCCTCGACGAGGGTCATCGAGCCCTTGGTCAGGTCGTGGGCGGAGAGGAAGCCGTCGTCGACGTGGCTGAGGACGTCGACGAGGGCGTTGCCGATCCCGACGACGTCGTAGGAGGTGCTGCCGGACACGAGGGACGACCCTACTGCCCGACCACCTCCACGCCGGCGCCGCCGGATCACTACTGTGACCGACGCCATGCCCGCGATCACCCGCTCCCCGCGACGCGTCGCCGTGCCCGTCGCCGTCCTCGTCGTCGCCGCCCTCCTCGCCACCTCCGGGGCCGCCCCGACGGCCGCCGCGCCCGCCCTCGGCCGCCAGGCCACGCCCCCCGCCGGGGCCGACAGCGGTTTCGACGCCCCGGGCATCCCGGCCCGACCGGCGTCGGAGCGCTACGTGCGCGAGGCCTACGCCGCGGTCCTGGGCCGCGCCGCCGACGAACCGGGCCTCGCCTACTGGGGGGGCCGTCTCGACGGCGGCACCGGCCGCGGCACCTTCGCCCGTCAGGTCGTCCTCTCGCTCGAGTCGGTGCGCGGCCACGTGGCCCGCAACTTCGAGGCCTTCGGCCGGGCCCCCTCGGCCGCCGAGCGCGACATGGCGGTCGCCGCGGTCCGGTCCGGGGCCACCACGATCGAGCGCGACCTGGTCCGGCTGGTGAGCAGCGAGGAGTTCTACGAGCGGGAGGGCGGCGACAGCCCCGCCGGCTTTGTCCAGGCCCTCTACGCCCGCGTCCTCCACCGCACGCCGGACGAGGGCGGCACGGCCTACTGGCTCGACCGGCTCCGCCGCGGCGCCACCCGGGCCACCGTCGCCCAGGGCTTCGTGCTGGCCCCGGACCGGCTCGGCCCGGTCGTCGCCGACGCCTACGTTCGCGTGCTGCGCCGCGACCCCGACATCGAGGGCCGCGACTACTGGGCCGCCCGCATCCGCCGGGGCGAGAGCGTGCTCGCCATCGACCGCTACCTGCTGGCCAGCGCCGAGGCCTGGAACGCGGGGTGCAGCGTCCTCGACCGCACCCGCTGCCTGCTGCCGTTCCCCAACGACGAGCTCACCCTCCCCGACCCGACCACGGCCACCGGCCGCCGGGTCGTGCTGAAGCCGTCGTGGGTCCCGGCACCCCTCGGGGGCCCGGCGTTCGACCCCTCCGAGTGGAACCGCCAGGACGGCTTCAGCCCCGGGTCGGCGATCCTCCTCCACGCCGGCACCATCGACCCCGAGGCCTCGGGGCTGGCCCCGATCACCGACATCGGCGCCTCGCTCGCCGACGACGCCCCGATCGTCATCGTCGACACCGCGACCGGCGAGCGCTGGCCGTACTGGGCCGAGCTCGACGCCAACGCTCCGAACGCGGCCGAGCGGGCGCTGGCCGTCCGCCCGGCCCGCAACTTCCTCGACGGCCACACCTACGCGGTCGGCATCGGGCAGATGCGCACCGCGAGCGGCGCGGTGGTGGCCACGCCCAGCGGGTTCCGGGTCTTCCGCGACCACCTCCCGTCGGCGAGCCGCCGGGTCGAGGAGGAGCGGGTGCGGGTCGAGCACGCCATCGACCAGGTGGCCGCGGCGGGCCTCGACCGTTCGACGCTCCACATGGCGTGGACCTTCACCGTGGCGAGCACCCGCAACCTGGCCGAGCGGGCGGTCCACATGCGCGACGAGGTCCTTGGGGCGGCCAACGGCGGCGTCGGGGGCTTCACCGTCTCCCAGGTCACCCCGCAGGACGGCACGACGCGAGTCGACGGCACCTTCCAGGTCCCGCTCTACCTCACCAACGGCGGCGCCCCGGGCGGCCGGCTGAACTACGGCCCCGACGCCCTCCCCGAGCGGCGGGGCACCATGGCCGCCCGCTTCACCTGCACCATCCCCAACACGGCCCGCACCACGCCGGCCCGGGCCTCGTTGTACGGCCACGGCCTGCTCGGCTCGGGCGGGCAGGCCAACTCCGGCTACGTCCGGTCCCTGGCCCGGGAGCACAACATCGCCTTCTGCGGCACCGACTACATCGGCATGGCCGAGGACGACCTCAGCACGCTCAACGTGGTGCAGATCATCGCCGACCTGTCCCGGTTCCCGCAGCT
>CAYQGF010000372.1:0-4132 GCA_964416885.1 uncultured Iamiaceae bacterium | reverse complement strand
CCCGACCAGCGCGACTGGCTGGTGCAGCTGATGGAGGGCGTCGAGGACATCCCCGGTGCCGCCCTGGTCGAGGGCATGACCTGGGCGTGGGAGAGCTTCCCGGAGTACCTCGACGAGGTCGAGTCGATGCCCCGGGTGCTCGACGTGGCCGCCCTCCTGCCCCACGGTGCGCTGCGGGCCTACGTGCTGGGGGAGGGGCGGGGCAACGACGTCGCCACCGTCGCCGAGGTCGAGCAGATGCGCGACCTGGCCCGGCAGGCGGTCGTGGCCGGTGCCGTGGGCATCTCCACCACCCGGACCCTCCTGCACCGGGCCAAGGACGGCGAGCTGGCCGCCGGCACCACCGCCGCGGCCGAGGAGCTGATCGGCATCGGCGACGCCCTGGCCGGTGTCGGCCACCGGGTGTTCTCGGTGGCCAGCGACATGCTCGACCTCGACGGCGAGATCGCCTGGATGGCCGAGATCTCCCGGCGCTCCCGGGTGCCGGTGACGTTCCAGACCCTCCAGACCGACCTGGCCCCCGACCTGTGGCGCAACTGGATCGACAAGGGGCTGGAGGCCAACCGCACCGGCGCCTGGCTGGTGCCCCAGGTCGCGGGCAAGCCGGCGTCGATCCTCGTCGGCTTCGAGTCGAGCTTCCACCCCTTCACCCGCCACGCCGCCTACCAGCCGTTGAAGGACCTCCCGCTGGAGGAGCGGCTGGCCGCCCTGCGCACGCCCGAGGTGCGGGAGGCGATCCTGGCCGAGGAGCACCGCTTCACCGGCTCGGAGGCCTTCCTCTACGCCAACATGCACAAGCTGTTCCCGCTGGGCGACCCGCCGCAGTACGAGCCGGCGCCGGAGGACAGCGTCGGGGCCATCGCCGAGCGGGCCGGCGTCGCCCCGCTGGAGGTGGCCTACGACCTGATGCTCCAGCGCGACGGGCGGGAGCTGCTGTACCTGCCGATCCTGGGCTACGCCGACGGCGGGCTGTGGGCCATCGACGAGATGCTCCGCCACCCGGGCACGGTCCTCGGGCTCGGCGACGGCGGCGCCCACTGCGGCGTGCTGTGCGACGCCAGCCTCCCGACGTTCATGCTCACCCACTGGGCCCGGGACCGCGACCGGGGCCCGACCCTGCCGGTCGAGCAGGTCGTCCAGCACCAGACCAGCCGCACCGCCGCCCTGTACGGCTTCGGCGACCGGGGTGTCGTGGCCCCGGGCTACCTGGCCGACCTCAACGTGATCGACCTCGACGGCCTGGCCCTCGACGCCCCCGAGATGGCCTACGACCTCCCCGCCGGGGGCAAGCGGCTGATCCAGCGGGCCCAGGGCTACGGCGCCACCGTGAAGTCCGGCGTCGTGGTCCGGGAGGACGACCAGCCCACCGGCGAGCGCCCCGGCGGCCTCCTCCGGGCCGGCGCCGAGCCCCGCCTCCCCGTGGCGGTCGCCTGATGACGCGCACTTGGTGTCAGACACCAACTCGCGACCTTCGGGGGTGGGGGCGATGACGACGGAGCGGACGGTCGAGCGGCCCGACGGGGTCACGTTGGTGGTGGACGAGGCGGGGCCGGAGGACGGTCCGGTGGTGGTGTTGGCGCACGGGTTCCCGGAGCTGGCCTATTCGTGGCGGCATCAGGTGCCGGTGCTGGCCGAGGCCGGGTACCGGGTGCTGGCGCCGGACCAGCGGGGCTACGGCCGGAGCAGTCGGCCCGAGGCGGTGGAGGACTACGACATCGTCCGCCTGACCGACGACCTGATCGCCCTGCTCGACGAGACCGGGCAGGAGAAGGCCGTGTTCGTCGGCCACGACTGGGGGTCGATGGTCGTCTGGTCGCTCGCCCTCCGGTACCCCGAGCGGGTCGCCGGTGTCGTCGGGATGAGCGTGCCGTTCGTCCCCCACGGCGAGGTCCCCCCGACCCAGGGCATGCGGGCGCTGCTCGGGGATGCCTTCTTCTACATGCTCTACTTCCAGGAGCCGGGGGTGGCCGACGCCGACCTCGACGCCAGCCCGGAGCGCACCGTGCGGGGCATGCTCCTCGGGATCAGCCCGGCCGGTCAGGCCACCGCCGACCCGACCGCGATGTTCGTCAACGACGGGCGGGGCTTCGTCGACCGGCTGCCGGTGGTCGAGGGCGTGCCCGACTGGGTCACCGAGGCCGAGGTCCAGCACTACATCGCCGAGTTCGAGCGCACCGGGTTCACCGGCGGCATCAACTGGTACCGGAACCTCGACCGCAACTGGGAGCTGATGGCGCCCCACCACGGCGACAAGGTGGCCCCGCCCGCGGCGTTCGTCGGCGGCGCCCTCGACCCGGTGCTGATGATGACCCCGCCGGCCATCGCCGACGGCTGGCTGCTCGACGACCGGGGCACCACGATCGTCCCCGGCGCCGGCCACTGGGTCCAGCAGGAGGACCCCTCCGCCGTCAACCAGGCCCTCCTGACCTTCCTGGACGGCGTCGACCCCTGGTGACCGTACGGAAGGTGCCTGGCACCTTCCGTACGGACGGCTCGGGAGGTCGGTACGGTGCCGGCCCATGACGACGGAGCGGACGGTCGAGCGGCCCGACGGGGTCACGTTGGTGGTGGACGAGGCGGGGCCGGAGGACGGTCCGGTGGTGGTGTTGGCGCACGGGTTCCCGGAGCTGGCCTATTCGTGGCGGCATCAGGTGCCGGTGCTGGCCGAGGCCGGGTTCCACGTGCTGGCGCCGGACCAGCGGGGCTACGGCCGCAGCAGTCGGCCCGAGCCCATCGAGGACTACGACATCGTCCACCTGACCGACGACCTGATCGCCCTGCTCGACGAGACCGGGCAAGAGAAGGGCGTGTTCGTCGGCCACGACTGGGGTGCCATGGTCGTGTGGAACCTGGCCCTCCGCCATCCCGACCGCTGCGCCGGGGTGGCCGCCATGAGCGTCCCGTTCATGCGCCGGGGCAGCCACCGGCCCACCGACGCCATGCGCCACCTCTTCGGGGACCGCTTCTTCTACATGCTCTACTTCCAGGAGCCGGGGGTGGCCGACGCCGACCTCGACGCCAGCCCGGAGCGCACCGTGCGGGGGATGCTCCTCGGCCTGTCGGCCAGCGGAGAGGGGATGGTGGCCGCCGACGACCGGGGCTTCGTCGACCGGCTCCCGCAGGTCGACGGCGTGCCGGACTGGATCACCGAGGCCGAGGTGGCCCACTACGTCGAGGCGTTCGAGCGCACCGGGTTCACCGGCGGGCTCAACTGGTACCGGAACCTCGACCGCAACTGGGAGCTCAACGAGCCGTACCACGGCGCCCACGTCGCCGTCCCGGCCACCCTGATCGGCGGCGCCACCGACCCGGTGCTGGCCCTCACCCCGCCGTCGACCCAGGACGGCTGGCTCGACGACGACCGGGGCACCACGATCGTCGCCGACGTCGGCCACTGGGTGCAGCAGGAGGCCCCGGCCGAGGTCAACCAGGCCCTCCTCACCTTCCTCGACGGCCTGACCCCCTGGTAGCCCGCCTCGGCGTGTCGAAAGGTGTCTGACACCTTTCGACACGCCAACCGGTTGCGGCGCTTCGGGCGGTGCTCGGTACTCTCCGACGATGGCACCCCTGGAGGTCCCCGACCGGCCGTCGCTCGATGGGCTGGAGGCGCGCTGGGGCGCGGTGTGGGACGAGCAGGGCACCTACCGGTTCGACCGCACCGCCCCTCGGGAGCGGGTCTTCTCGATCGACACCCCGCCGCCCACCGCCTCGGGCTCGCTCCACGTCGGCCACATCTTCAGCTTCACCCACACCGACACCATCGCCCGCTACCAGCGGATGCGGGGCCGGGCCGTCTTCTACCCGATGGGGTGGGACGACAACGGGCTGCCCACCGAGCGACGGGTCGAGAACTACTACGGCGTCCGGTGCGACCCGTCCGTGCCCTACGACCCCGACTTCACCCCGCCGGCCGAGCCGGCCAAGAAGCGCCAGGACTTCGTCGCCATCAGCCGGCGCAACTTCATCGCCCTGTGCGAGGTCCTCACGGTCGAGGACGAGAAGGTCTTCGAGCAGCTCTTCCGCATGATCGGGCTGAGCGTCGACTGGTCGCTCCAGTACACGACGGTCGGTGAGGGGGCCCAGCGGGTCAGCCAGCGGGCCTTCCTCCGGAACCTGGCCCGGGGCGAGGCCT
>CAYQGF010000371.1:0-4154 GCA_964416885.1 uncultured Iamiaceae bacterium | reverse complement strand
GCCCCCATCGACAGCCCGGTGGCGTAGATCCGGCTGGTGTCGATGCAGCGCGACGAGGTGACCTCGTCCACCACGGTGTCGATGAAGGCGAGGTCGGGTGAGTCGAGGGCACCGATGTTCCACTGCACGGGGTCACCGGTGCCGTGCGGGAAGGCGGTGACGAACCCCTGCTGCTGGCCGAAGGCGCCCAGGTCGCTCTGGAGGGCGTGGACCTCGGCCCCCTCCATGAAGCCGTGCATGTCGACCACCAACGGCAGCGGTTCCTCGTCCTCGGGCGCCGTCAGGAGGTACCAACGCTCGGCATCGCCGGAGGTGGTGTCGACCCGCAGGCCCTCCGACGGAGCATGCGGTGCGCTGTCGCAGCCCGACGACGGCACCGCAGGGCCGGTCCCGGTGGGCTCGGAGTCGACGTCACCCGCCCCCGCATCGGCATCCGCCCCCGCGTCGGCATCGGCCGGGCCGGGGTCGGCACCCGCGTCCTCGGCGGTCGTTGTGGGCTCGTCGGCCGAGGCGTCGTCGTCACCCCCGCCACAGCCGGCCAGGACGGCGAGCACGGCGAGGGCCAGCAGGGCGGAGAGGGCACGGCGCATCACGGCCCGGCATCCTGCCCGACGCCGAGCCCCGGTGCCCGTCGATGCCCGCCGATGCCCGTCGACGCCGACCTCGGTGCCGCCGCGGGCCATCAGCCGCCGTCGCTCCGTATCCTCGCCGCCCGTGGCCCTCTTCGACCGGTTCCGGGCCAAGCCCGAGGTGGAGCTGACCGCCGAGGTCGTCCGAGAGCTCCTGCGGGACCAGCACCCCGACCTGGCCGAGCGACCTCTCACGTTCGGTGCCCGCGGGTGGGCCAACCAGTTGTGGCGGCTCGGCGACGACCTCGCCGTCCGGCTCCCCTGGCAGGCCGGGGCGGCGGACGCGGCGCTGCTCGAGGAGCACACCTGGCTCCCGGTCCTGGCCCCGCACCTGCCCCTGCCCGTCCCGGTCCCCCAGCGTCTCGGTCAGCCCTCGGCGCGCTACCCCCACCCCTGGATCGTCACGACCTGGGTCCCGGGGACGCCGGCCGACCGGGCTCCGGTCACCCGCGGCGGCCCGGCCGCCGATGTCCTGGCTGCCTTCGTGACCGCCCTGCACCGACCCGCGCCCGCCGAGGCCCCGAGGGGGCGCGGGAGGGGCGGAGCGCTGAGCCAGGTGGCGAAGGGCTTCACCCGACAGTTCGGGGCGTTGCCCGCCCTCGGCGCGGCCGTGGCCGAGGCCGACCAGGACCCGGCCGTCGACGTGGACGCGGTCCGAGCCATCTGGGCCGACGCGGTCGCCGCGCCCCGATGGGAGGGGCCGCCGCAGTGGCTCCACGCCGACCTGCACCCGGCCAACGTGCTCACCGCGGTCGGCACCCTCTGTGGCGTGGTCGACTTCGGCGACATGGGCGCGGGCGACCCGGCCCTCGACCTGGCCGCCGCCTGGATCCTCCTCCCCGACCAGGACGCCATCGAACGCTTCCGAGCCGCCACCTCGCCGGCGGCGGACGACGCGACCTGGCGTCGCGCCCGGGGCTGGGCGGTCTGGCGCGCCCTGGGCTGCCTCAGCGTCGCGACCGCCGGCCACCACGGGAGGAAGCCGAGCTGGGGCCCGCCCGCGCTCGCCTCCCTGCACCGTCTCACCGGCGCGTTCGCTCGCGGCTGACGCCGGGTCAGCGGGCGTCGAGCACGCCGCCGGCGACCAGGCCGAGGACGAGGAGCCCGAGGGCGATCCGATAGACGACGAACACCACCGTCGAGTGGCTGGTCAGGAACTTGAGGAACCAGGCGATGGCGGCGTAGCCGACGACGAAGGCGAGCCCGGTGGCCACGACCGTCTCGGCCACACCGGGGCCGTCGCCGGCGGTGATGTCCCGGGCGGTGAAGAGCCCGGAGAGCACGACGGCCGGGATGGACAGCAGGAAGGAGAACCGGGCCGCGCTCTCCCGGGTGAGCCCCATGAACAGGCCGGCGCTGATGGTGGCGCCCGAACGGGACACGCCGGGGACGAGCGCCATCGCCTGCGCCACGCCGATGCCGGTGGCCGAGCGGACGTCGACGTCGTCGATGGTGCGCTCCTGCCGACCCGTCTTCTCGGCCAGCAACAGGACCAGGCCGAGCACGATGAGGGTGGTCCCGACGACGCGGAGGTCGCGGGCGCCGGACTCGATCTGGTCCTTGAAGACCAGCCCGAACACCGAGATGGGGACGGTGGCGAGGATCAGGTACCACCCCATCCGGGCGTCGAGCTCCCCCCGGAGGGCGGGGTCCCGCAGCGAGCGGAGCCAGGTGGTGGCGATCCGCCAGAGGTCCTTCCAGAAGTAGATGACCACGGCGGCGACGGTGCCGAGCTGGGTCACCGCGGTGAACGCCGCACCCGGGTCCTCCCAGCCGAACAGGGCCGGGACGATGCGGAGGTGCCCGCTGGAGGAGATCGGCAGGAACTCGGTCAGCCCCTGGACGATCCCGAGGACGACGGCTTCCAGGAACGACACAGCCGCCGATCCTGACAGACGCGCCGGTCACCCCACCGCCAGGCCGCCCGGACGTACGCGAGGTGCCAGGCACCTCGCGTACGCGGCCCGGCCGCCGTCACGGGGAGGGGCTGGCCCCCGGGCCCTCGGCGCGCCAGCGGCGCAGGAAGGCGCGGTGGCCGGCGGCGCTCCAGTTGTCGTGGTCCTCGCCGGGGGCGACCTGGTCGGCCCAGGTCCACTCGGTGAGGCAGTTCCAGGTCCACAGGTTGGGGTTGAGCAGGATCCCGATGCGGTTGCGGGTGCGGCCCTCGGCCTCGAGGCTGCGACCCTGCTCGTCGGTGGCGACCAGCCGCACCCGCGTCGGGGCACCGGTCGCCCCGTCCCGCTCCAACACGTCGCGCTGCCCCGACACCAGCGCCGCCCACCGGCCCCCGGCGAGCAGGTGACCGTGGATGACGATGGCATCGCCGTCGCCGAAGTCCATGGTGATGGCGTGGAAGCCCTCGCCGTCCGACGCCGTGGCGTAGCTGTAGCCGCCCCGGGGGCTGGAGGTGCCGTGGATGCCGGCGCCGTGCTGGGTGCGGTGGCCCCACGACCGGTCCCGGAAGCCGTAGGCGTCGACGGCGATGCGCTCGCCGAACAGGACGATCTCGCCCTGGTAGCGACCGGGCTGGTCGACGTGGCTGTCGGCCAGCCGGTGGGGCTCGGTGATGCCGGTGAAGGTCAGGTCGACGTGGACGTCCTCGCCGTCGGGGTCGTCGTAGCCGATGGCGTAGCGCCGCCCCGCCTCCAGCACCCGGTAGCAGGCGCCGTTGCCGAGCTGGAGGTCCGACAGGGGCTGGTCGGGCAGGGGGAGGTGCCAGAACTGGCGGGCGTAGAGGCAGTTCCAGGTCTGGTCGCCGGTGTCGTCCCAGAGGTAGGCGGCCGCCGAGGCCACCCCGAGGGTCGGCTTCAGGAACGGGTAGAGCTGGCCCGACAGGCGCCGCTCGGGGACGGTGAAGGTGAACCAGCAGGTCTCGGTCCAGTCCGGGTCGTCGGGGTCGGTGGGCGGGTGGAGCTCGTCGTCGCTGGCGGCGAACGGGCCACCGGTCACGGCGCCCCCGGTCACGATGCGGCCCCCTGCTCGTCGAGGAGCTGGCGCAGGACCAGGGTGGCCGGGTTGTCGCGCCAGTAGGGGTGGTCGGGCGGGAGGGCCCCGTTCTGCTCCCAACGGGTGAGGACGTGCACGGCGGTCATCGAGAACCGGAGGGCGGCGAAGACCTCGTACCAGCCGGTCGGCCCGACCGTGCGCCCCGCGGCCCGCTCGTAGAGGGCGACCTGCTCGGCCCGGGTCGGCTCACCGGGGAGCCGCTCGACGTCGGAGCCCTCGTGCATCCAGCGGTCGGCCATCAGCCACCAGCCCAGGTCGAGGGCGGGCTGGCCCACGGCGACGGACTCGAAGTCGGTGAGCGCTCGGACCTCGCCGTCGTCGGGGCCCCAGATCACGTTGCCCAGCCGGCCGTCGCCCCACAGGAGGACGACGTCGTCGGGCCCCGGGGCCGCGGGCACCGTCGAGCGCAGGTAGGCCAGGGCGTCGTCGAACACCGGCGCCGTCCGGCCCCGCAGGCCGACCTCCAGGTGCCGAGCGCAGAGGTCGAGCTGGCGGGCCGCGCCCGGCGTCGTCCCCGGT
>CAYQGF010000370.1:0-4169 GCA_964416885.1 uncultured Iamiaceae bacterium | reverse complement strand
CGCCTCACCGAGCGGGTCGTGAACGAGTCGTTCCGGGTGAGCCGCACCATCGACGACCTGCTGGAGCTGAGCCGCATCGAGGCCGGCCCCCGCGATGCCCGTGAGGTCGTCCCCGTGCACCTGGTGCTGGAGGAGGCGGCCGACCGCATCCGGCCGGCGGCCGAGCGGCGCGACATCGGCATCCGGATCGAGGGGGTGTCGCCCCGCCTGTCGGCCTGGGGCGACCGTCGCCAGTTGGTGTCGGCGGTGGCCAACCTGCTCGACAACGCGGTGAAGTACTCCAGCCCCGGCTCGACGGTCGAGGTCCGGGCCGCGTCGGACGGCACCACCGTCGAGGTCGAGGTCGAGGACCACGGCCTCGGCATCCCCGCCCGCGACCTGGAGCGCATCTTCGAGCGCTTCTACCGCGTCGACCGCGCCCGCAGCCGTGACACCGGTGGGACCGGGCTCGGGCTCGCCATCGTCCGCCACGTGGTCGCGAACCACGAGGGCGAGGTCACCGTGACCTCGACCGAGGGCCAGGGATCCACCTTCACCGTTCACGTCCCCGCCGGCCCCGGACCGGTCGCCGTCGAGGAGCACACCCCCAGGAGGAGTGCATGAGCACCCCCACCACCGTCCTCGTGGTCGAGGACGAGGACAGCTTCGTCGATGCCCTCAGCGTCGGCCTGGCCCGCGAGGGCTTCCGGGTGCAGGTCGCCCGGGACGGAGCCGAGGCGCTCGACCTCTTCGACGCCGTTCGGCCCGACCTGGTGCTGCTCGACGTGATGCTGCCCAAGGTGTCGGGCATCGACGTGTGCCGGGAGCTGCGGTCCCGTTCGAAGGTCCCGATCATCATGGTCACGGCCAAGGGGGCCGAGATCGACACGGTCGTCGGGCTGGAGGTCGGGGCCGACGACTACGTCACCAAGCCCTATCGGCTGCGGGAGCTGGTGGCCCGGATGCGGGCGGTGCTGCGACGGTCCCCGGCCGACGACGGTCGGCCCGAGCCCTCGGCCGAGGCGCTGGTGGTGGGCGACGTCCACCTCGACCCCGGCCGGCACGAGGTGATCATCCGGGGTGAGCCGGTCAACCTCCCGCTCAAGGAGTTCGAGCTGCTCGCCCTCCTGCTCGAGCACGCCGGCCGGGTGCTCACCCGCGACACCCTGATCGACCGGATCTGGGGCCACGACTACGTGGGCGACACCAAGACCCTCGACGTCCACATCAAGCGGCTCCGAGCCAAGGTCGAGCTCGACCCGGCCCACCCGGTGCACATCACCACCATCCGGGGCCTCGGGTACAAGTACGCGGCGTAGACGCTCCTCGTCCTGTCGGCCGGACGTCACGGTGGCTCGTCGGCGGCGGGCGTCGGGCGAGAGGGCGGGGTGAAGGACCAGCCCTCCTCGTGGCTCCCGGCGAGCCGCCAGCCACCGAGGGTCTTCATGATGTGGTGGGGCTTGCAGAGCAGGGCGTTGTTCCAGAGCGCGGTGGGGCCGCCCTTGGCGAAGTCACGGTGGCAGTGGTCGACCTCGAGGCCGCGGGTCGCGTGGCAGCCGGGCACGACGCAGGTGCCGCCGTCGCGGGCCCAGATGGCAGCGCGGAGGTCAGCCGGTATGTAGCGGCGCTCGCTGGAGATGACGGTGACGTCGGTGCCGGTGACGACCAGGCGCAGCAGGCAGTCGCGCATCATCTGTTCGACCAGGGACACGGGCACCGGGCCGAGACCGGTGACCTCGCAGGTGTCGCCGTCGCGGGCATGGCCGCGGACCAGGGCGTCGTAGTCGACCATCACCATGACCTGGTTCGGCGCCCGTCGATGACGGTGCCGCGGGGGTGGTCGATCAGCCGACCGGGTCGAGGCGGCTGTCCTCGGGTCGGTCGGGGCCGGGCGTGACGTCCTGGCCCCCGGCTGCGACCGCGGCTGGTCGGGATGGGTCACGCCGTCGGGGTGGGGCGCCGGCGTGTGGTCGGTCGTGGCGGGCCTCCTCGGCCCGGTGTCGTCGCTGCCCTCGGTGGCGAAGCGCCGGGGCTCGTCGGCCGGGCCGGCCGGGCCGGTGGTCGGCGACGATCGTGGCCCGGCCGGGCTCGGCTCGGGTGGCTCAGCCGGGCCGGGAGGGGCATCGGCCGTGACGGGCTGGTCGTCGGCCAGGTCGAGGACGATGTCGCGGGCCAGCATGTCGAGGGCGTCGGCCATCAGCGCTTCGTCGGAGAGCCGGACACCGTTGGCGCGGGCGTCGCGGAAGGCTTGACGGCGGTAGGGCTCGAGGGCGGCAAGGAACCGGTGGTGGGACTCGGCCGGGATGTTCCAGATGCCGTGGCCCTCCCCGTCGACCGACAGCCAGGTCTTGAGGGACCGCCGCCGATGGACGCCGACGGCCCGCCGACCGGACCGCTCGTCGGCTCGGACGATGGTACGGCGGGCCTCGTCCTGGGTGTCGCGCAGGTCGCCGGACCGAGCGGCGGCGACGAGGGCTGCTTCGGCCGATGGGTCGGCGGCACCCGCTTCGGCCACGGCCTTGGCCTTCTCGACCGAGATGTCGCCCGAGGCCACGGCATCCCGCGCCGCCGGCAACCGGGCGAGCCGCTTCGATGCATCGAGCTCGGCCCGGGCCTGGCCGACGGAGATGCCCTCCTGCTTGGCGACGTGCTCGGCCGCAGACCGGGCCCCGGCTGCCTTCCAGGCGCCGGTGTCGGCGGCGGCCTTCCGGAGCACGAGGCGCAAGCCCCGGGCTCGCCGTTCGATGGCGCCCAGCGCCGTGACCACGGAGCCGATGCGCCGGCCCGGCACGCGCTCAGGTGCCAGGTCGGGAGCGAGCGCCGCCAGCAGAGCGTCCACCTCGACCAGCGCCGCGACCGGGTCAGGCGGGGGCGCATCGCCGTGCGGGGCCTGATGCCCGTCTCCGGCATCGTCGTTCCTCCTCAACGCTCCTCACCTCCCTCGGCGACACGAACACGTGTTCGTCTACCCGGGAGGGTGACGGCCCAAACCGACGATGCAGAAAGATCGGTGGGACGCACCGACCAGGTCACCTGCCTGCGCCCGATGGCCTCAGAGGCCGCACGGCGCTCGACGCGCACCTCGCCCCCGGAGGAGGGTCGGCGGGGCGCTCGGGGGGTGTCGTAGGGGGGTCGTACCATGGGGGAGGTGGAGACGTGGCGCGGCGACGAGGGACGGGTGCCCAACGCGGCGTTCGCCGTCACCCCCTTCATGCGCCTCGCCCGCACGCACGCCGCGTCCGCGGCGTCCGACGCGGTCGTGGCCGCGGCCCTGGCCGGCACGATCTTCTTCGCCGCCGCCACCTCCGACGCCCGCGGCAACACCTTCCTCTACCTGCTCCTCACGATGGCGCCGTTCGCCGTCGTGTCGCCGCTCATCGGCCCCACCCTCGACCGGGCCCGGAGCGGGCGGCGGTGGGTGGTCATCGTCACCGCCGTGGCCCGGGGCGCCCTCTGCTTCCTCCTGATCGGCCGGGCCGACACGCTGTTCCTCTACCCGGTGGCGTTCAGCCTGCTGGTCCTCCAGAAGGCCTACGGCATCGCCCGCTCGTCGCTGGTGCCGGCCGTGGTCGAGAGCGACGAGGAGCTGGTCGAGGCCAACTCCAAGCTCCAGCTCCTGTCGGGGATCATGGGGTTCGTCGGCGCCGCTCCCGGCGCCCTCCTGTTCAAGCTGTTCGACGACAACCCGTCGGCGCCGCTCGCCCTCGCGGTGTGCGGGTTCGCGATCACCGCCGGGCTGGCCGTCCGCATCCCCAAGGTGGCCGTCGCCCCCCAGTCGGCCACCCCGGAGGAGAAGGCCGAGCTGCGCAGCGTCGGCGTGCTCCTCGCCGCCGGGTCGATGGGCCTGCTGCGGGGCATCGTCGGCTTCCTGACCCTCTACTTCGCCTTCCACTTCCGGGAGACCAAGGAGCTCACCGCCTTCGGCATCATCGCCGCGGTCAGCGTCCTCGGCACCCTGGCCGGAGCGATGCTGGCCCCGAAGGTGCGGGCGGTCTGGCCCGAGGAGCGGATGCTGATCTCGGTCCTGCTGCTCACCGTCACCACCGGGGTGCTGGCCGTCGTCGTGGGGGGACCGGTCGGGGCCGCGGCCCTCGGCGCCGTCGTCGGCGTGGCCTCGACGGCGGGGAAGCTGGCGTTCGACTCGATCGTCCAGCGCGACGCCCCCGACGCCAACCGGGGCCGCATGTTCG
>CAYQGF010000369.1:0-4175 GCA_964416885.1 uncultured Iamiaceae bacterium | reverse complement strand
GGCCAAAGCCCACCGCCGACCCCTCGAACCCCACCCCGACACCCTCCTCGCCCGCCAACGCATCCGCGCCCTCGTGGCCGAAGCCGAAGCCGCCCGCTGCTGATTCGTCGCTCACGCGCGGGGCCGACCGGCCGATGGAGGTCGGATGAACGGCTGGGCTCCAGAGGCGCGTGCCGAGCCCCTGTGGCTGGGGGAGCTCGTGGCCCAGAACCGGGACGCGGTGGCCGCCCTCGGCCCCGACGGCACCCTCGTGTACGTCAACCCGGCGACCGAGGCCCTTCTCGGCCTGCCGCCCGGGAGCCTCGTCGGCACCAGCGCCTTCGACCTGGTCCACCCCGAAGACGTCGGGCGGGTGGCGACCAACGTGGCCGGGATGGCCCAGGGCGCCCGGCCCCTGCCCGGCCTGATCCGGCTGCGCCGGGACGACGACTGGGTCGGCTACGAGATCACGGCCTCGCCGGTGACGCTGCCGACCGACGGGCCGGGCCCCGTCATCACCGTCACCATCCGCTCCACCGACCGCCAGGACGCCCAGTGGCGGTTCCTCACGACGTTGTCGGCCGGTGCCGACCTGCACGACTGCTTCGCGGTGCTGGCCGACGGGCTGAGCAACCCGACCGACGGACCGATGGGCATCGCCTACGAGGAGGCAGGACGCCGGCGCGTCGCCGGCCCGCTCCCCGCCGTGCTCGCCGGTGTCGACCCCGACGGTCGCTTCCTCGAGTCGTCCGGGACCCCGTGGGGCACGGCCCTGTCGACCGGCCGGGCTGCGGTCGCGGCCGCGTCCGCCCTGCCCGACCCGTGGCGGACCGAGGGGATGGAGCTGGGCGCCGAGGCCTGTGTGGCCGTCCCCGTGCCCGACCCGACCGGCGTCGCCCCCGCCCTGATCGTCCAGTGGCCGCCCCACGCCAGCATGGCTGCCGTCCTCGCCC
The DNA here is from genome assembly GCA_964416885.1 of uncultured Iamiaceae bacterium. Lineage (GTDB taxonomy): Bacteria > Actinomycetota > Acidimicrobiia > Acidimicrobiales > Iamiaceae > Iamia. The sequence goes on along the minus strand of CAYQGF010000369.1, from coordinate 3,243 downwards.
ACTCGCTGGACCGGCGGCCCCGCCAGGCCGTCACCGTCGCCCTCGACCGGCGTGGCGCCCAGCGCCGGCTGGAGCACATGGCCCACCACGACGCGCTGACCGGGCTGGTCAACCGGGCCCGCTTCTTCGCCCTGCTCACCGGCCTGGCTCGCACCGGGCGCGACTACGGGGTGCTGTACGTCGACCTCGACCGGTTCAAGCCGGTGAACGACCGGCTCGGCCACGTCGTCGGTGACCACACCCTCGTCGTGTGCGCGCGGCGCCTGGAGCGGGCGGCCGGCCCCCACGCCGTGGCCAGCCGGCTCGGTGGCGACGAGTTCGCCATCGCCGTCCCCGACGTCGCCGCCGATGCCCTCGAGGCCCTGGCCGCCCAGGTGGTCGACGTCCTCGGCCAGCCCTTCCGCATCGGCGACCACCTGCTCGAGGTGGGCGCGAGCGTCGGGGTGGCCCTCGCCTCGGGCGACGACGCCCCCGACGCGGTCGTCGCCGCGGCCGACGCCGCCCTCTACGCGGCCAAGCGGGAGGGACGCTCGACCTGGCGGCGGGCCGAGTCGGTGGTGGCCTCGCCGCCCCCGACCGTCGACGGCGGCTGGCCGGCCCCGCTCCACCGCTAGCCGGGCTCGGCCGGCAGGGCAGGATGGGCGGGTGACCGTGCTGCCGCACCCACCGACCGCCAGCTTCGCCAGCGACAACGCCGCCGGGGTGGCGCCCGCGGTGATGGACGCGCTGGTCGCGGCCAACACCGGGGCCGCGCTCGCCTACGGCGAGGACCCCTGGACCGACACGGCCGTCGCCGAGCTCCGGGCCGCCTTCGACGCCCCGGTCGAGGTGGTCATGTGCTGGGGCGGCACCGGCGCCAACGTCGTCGGGCTGGCGTCCCTGGTGCGCCCGTGGGAGGCGGTGATCTGCCCCGACTCGGCCCACATCGTCACCGACGAGGCGGGCGCCCCGGCCCGCTTCACCGGCTCGCCGATCGTCCCCGTCCCGCACGTCGACGGGAAGCTGCGGCCCGAGGCGGTGGCGCCGCTGCTCCACTGGCAGGGCGACGTCCACCACCCGCACCCCCGGGTGCTGTCGATCAGCCAGGTCACCGAGATGGGCACCGTCTACACCGACGACGAGGTGGCGGCCCTGGCCGACCTGGCGCACGCCCACGACATGGTGCTCCACCTCGACGGGGCGCGGATCGCCAACGCCCTGGCCGCCACCGGCTCCGACCTGCGGCGCTCGGTGCGCGACGTCGGCGTCGACGTGATGACCTTCGGTCTCACCAAGGACGGCGCCATGTACGGCGACAGCGTCGTCTACCTGCGCCCCGAGCTGGCCGAGGTGGCCGAGCGGGTGCGGAAGCAGGCGGGCCAGCTCCCGTCGAAGGCCCGTTTCGTGGCGGCCCAGGTCTCGGCCCTGTTGGCCGACGACCTCTGGCTCACCAACGCCCGCCACGCCAACGCCATGGCGGCCCGGCTGGCGGCGGCGGTGGCCGAGGTGCCCGGGGTCGACGTGGTGCGCCCGCCCGAGGCCAACGCCGTGTTCGCCCGGCTCCCGCGAGAGGCGATCGGACCGCTCCAGGACTGGTCGTTCTTCTGGCCCTGGGACCCGGAGGTCGGTGAGGTCCGGTGGATGACCGGGTTCGCCACCACCGAGGCCGACGTCGACGCCTTCGTCGCCGGCGTACGGACCATCCTGGCGGGCGTCCGCACGTAGGGTCCCGAGGATGGACGAGCAGCGCCGACGGTCGTGGTGGGGATGGGGTTGGGAGGACGCCGCGGTCACCGGCGCCGAGGCCGATGCCGTGGCCCGCACCATGGCCGGCTTCGGGTTCGAGCTCGACCCGCACGAGCCGCCGGCGGTCGCCGACCTCGACCTCAGGGCGCCGCGGGTCGCCCCGCCCGACACCCTGGCCCCGATCTGCTCCTCCGCCCCCGAGGAACGCGCCGCCCACACCCACGGCAAGGCCTTCCGCGACGTGGTCCGCAACCTGATGGGCCGGCTGGACGAGCCGCCCGACGTCGTGGCCCGGCCCCGCACCGAGGCCGACGTGGTGGCGGTGCTCGACTGGTGCACGTCGGAGGGACTGGCCGCCATCCCCTACGGCGGCGGGTCGTCGGTGGTCGGCGGGGTCGAGGCCCGGCTGGGCGAGGCCTACCCGGGGGCGGTGTCGATCGACCTGACCGCCCTCGACCGGGTGGTGGAGGTGTCCCGGCCCGACCGCTCGGCCCGCATCCAGGGCGGCGCCCTCGGCCCGGTGCTGGAGGACCAGCTCCGCCCCCACGGGCTGACGCTCCGCCACTTCCCGCAGTCGTTCGAGTTCTCGACCCTCGGGGGCTGGGTGGCGACCCGGGCCGGCGGCCACTTCGCCACCGGACCGACCCACATCGACGACCTGGTGTCGTCGGTGCGGGCCGTGACCCCGGTCGGCATCAGCGAGAGCCGTCGGCTGCCCGGGTCCGGCGCCGGACCGTCGCCCGACCGACTGCTGCTCGGCAGCGAGGGCACGCTCGGCATCGTCACCGAGGCCTGGGTCCGGCTCCAGGACCGCCCCCGGTGGCGGGCGGGGGCGTCGGTCCGCTTCGCCACGTGGGCCGCGGGCGTCGCCGCGGTGCGGGACCTCTCGCAGTCGGGCCTGGCGCCGTCCAACTGCCGCCTGCTCGACGGCACCGAGGCCGCCCTCACCTCCGGGGTGTCGGGGGTCGGCGCCCTGCTGGTGCTCGGCTTCGAGTCGGCCGACCACCCGGTCGACGCCTGGATGGCCCGGGCCGTCGAGGTCGTCCGCGCCCACGGCGGCGAGCTGCCCGACGGGGTGCGGTCCTCGGACACCGAGGCCGACGATGGGACCGGGGCCGGCCGGGCCAGCCGGGAGGGCGCGGCGGGGGAGTGGCGCTCGACGTTCCTGCGTGCCCCTTACACCCGCGACGCCCTGGCCCGCATGGGGATGGTGGTCGAGACGTTCGAGACGGCGGTGCCGTGGAGCGGGTTCGACCGGCTCCACGCCGACGTGACCGAGGCGGCGCGCCGAGCCGTCGAGGACGTCTGTGGGCCGGGTGTGGTGACGTGCCGGTTCACCCACGTCTACCCCGACGGCCCGGCGCCCTACTTCTCGATCTACGCCCAGGGTCGCTGGGGGGACCAGGTCCGGCAGTGGGACGAGGTCAAGGTCGCGGTGTCGGAGGCCCTCGCCGGTGCGGGTGGCACGATCACCCACCACCACGCCGTCGGTCGCGACCACCGCCCCTGGTACGACCG
>CAYQGF010000368.1:334-4182 GCA_964416885.1 uncultured Iamiaceae bacterium | reverse complement strand
CCCCGTACGTGGCGTCGGCCAACGACACGCTCGACCTGAACGGCGTCGACAACAAGTCCGACGCGATCGCGATGACGAACGCCTGGCTGGAGGCCAACGGCGCCGGCCACGGCACCACCAACTACAAGCTGCGCGACTGGCTGTTCAGCCGCCAGCGCTATTGGGGCGAACCGTTCCCGATCGTCTACGACGCCGACGGCCGCCCGCACTCGATCCCCGATCCTTTGCTTCCCGTCGCGCTCCCCGAGACCGATTCGTTCTCACCGCGCACCTTCGATCCCGACGACGAGTTCTCCAACCCGGAGAGCCCGCTCGACCGACTGACCGACTGGATCGAGGTCGAGCTCGACCTCGGCGACGGACCGCAGGTTTACCGCCGCGACGGCAACGTGATGCCGCAGTGGGCGGGGTCGTGCTGGTACGAGATGCGCTACCTCGATCCGACGAACACCGAGCGGTTCGTCGACCGCGACGTCGAGGCGTACTGGATGGGGCCACGCACCGATGAGCGCCCCGACCATCCTGGCGGCGTCGACCTGTACGTCGGCGGTGTCGAGCACGCCGTGCTGCACCTGCTCTACGCCCGCTTCTGGCACAAGGTGCTCTTCGACCTCGGCCACGTCTCGTCGTCCGAGCCGTTCCGCCGGCTCTTCAACCAAGGGATGATCCAAGCCCACGTCTACCGCGACCAGCGCGGGTTCCCGGTCCCCGCCGACGAGGTGGTCGCCGACGGCGACGCCTATTCCTACCGAGGCGATCCCGTCACCCGTGAGCTCGGGAAGATGGGCAAGTCGCTGAAGAACGCGGTCGCCCCCGACGAGATGTGCGAGCGCTACGGGGCCGACACCCTGCGCCTCTACGAGATGTTCGGCGGCCCGCTCGACCAGAGCCGCCCGTGGGACACCACCGCGGTCGTCGGCATGTACCGGCTGCTCCAGCGGGTTTGGCGGGTCGTCGTCGACGAGGACGACGGGACGCCCCGGGTGTCCGAGGACGCGCCGAACGACGACACCCTCCGCCACCTCCACCGCACGATCGCGGCGGTGCGCGAAGGCATGGAGGCCATGCGGTTCAACACCGCCATCGCCCGCATCACCGAGCTCACCAACCATCTCACCGCCACCTACCCCGATGGGGGTGCTCCCCGCGCCGTGGCCGAGCCGCTGGCGCTGCTGCTCGCCCCGATGGCCCCCCACCTCGCCGAAGAGCTGTGGGCCCGGCTCGGCCATCGCGCCACGCTCGCCCACCAGTCGTATCCAGAGCCCGTGGAGGACTGGCTGGTCGACGACGCCGTCGAGCTGCCCGTCTCGCTCAACGGCAAGGTCCGTGGGCGCATCCAGGTCGCTGCCGGCGCATCCGCAGAGGAGATCGAACGGGCAGCCCGTACCGACGACCGCATCGCCGCCCTCCTGGACGGGGCGACGGTCCGCAAGGTGATCGCGGTGCCGGACCGGATGATCAACTTCGTGGTCGGCTGACGGATGCGGCGAGCGGTGGGGATCGCCCTGCTCGTGGCGTTCGTGGCGAGCTGCGCCGCGGGTGCAGCGGTGTTGCTGCTCCCGTACGACCACGAGACGAGCGTCCCCGGCTTCGACACCGACGTCGACGTCCGCTGCCAAGCCCCGATGGTGGACGCCGTGAGCAAGGACGACGCCACCGACGGCTGGTTCGTCATGGATCCCAGCGACAACAGCGTCACCTTCAGCCGCGACATCGACGACCGAGGCGATGGCACCCCGAGCCGCGCCACCGCCGGAGGCAGCTTGTGCTACCCCGATTCGGTGCACCGCGCCGCGCTCGGCATCGGCCTCTTGACCCTCGGCGGCACCGGCCTGATCGGTCGGCGGGTCCTGCGCATCCGCCGCCGCGACCGAGGTGACGACCAGGACATCCTGGGCGACCAGGGCGATGCGGACGAGCCGGGCGACGTCGCCGGCGGCGCGGATGGGGGCATCGGCCTGGCGGGTCCCGAGGTCAGCTCGAAGCGGGAGTGAAGCGGAGCTGGTCCAGCTCCCAGAAGGCGCGCAAGCTCACGACCTTGCCCTCGGCATCCACCTTGTAGATGGCGACCATCTCGCCGCTCATCGAACCCCCGTCGGGGAACGTGGTGGTGATGGTCAGGTAGTTCGCCACCTCGTCGCCCCCGGCGGCCGAGGAGACGATGCCCATCTGCACCGGGTTCTTCGACACCACGTCGTCCCAGAACCGGCCGATCCCGTCGCGACCTCGGTGTCCGTCGCCGGTGGCGTCGAACATCGACACGCCGACGGGATCTTGGACCACCGCATCCTCGGCGAAGATCGCCAGCCACGCTTCCTTGTCGCCGGCCTGCACGGCGGCGCGGCTGCGCAGGGATGCGGCGCGGGCCGAGCGGTCGTCGTCGGCGGGGTGAGGCAGGTCGAGGTAGGTGAAGGTGTTCATGGGGCGGCCTCCAGGTCGCGCAGCGGGCCGATCACGGTCTCGGCGAACCAGGCGATCGAGTCGAGTTGGTGCTGGGGATCGTTCGGGTCACCGCCGGAGAAGTACCAGGGGACGGTGATGACGTCGGTGAGCCCGGCCTCGGCGAGGCGAGCCATCGCGTCGGGCTTGGGAGCGACGAGCGGCGTGGCCTTGATCTCGAACGGCTCGCCAGCGCGGCCGGCCTCGGCGAGCAGGGCGTGGAGGTCGCCGATGAGATCGGTCAGGTCCTCGGCGCTGGCCTGGGCCCCGATCCACCCGTCGCCCAGGCGAACCGCCCGGCGCAGGCCGGCGTCGGAGTGGCCGCCCACGTAGATGGGCACCCGATGGTCGGCGGGGGCGGGCGGGTCCATGCGGAGGCGGTCGAAGTCGTAGTGGGGACCGTGATGCTCGACGTAGCCGCCGGCGACGACCGCCCGGATGACGTCGATCTGCTCGTCGAGGCGCTTCCCGCGGGTCTTCATCTCCTGGCCCAGCCAGGCGAACTCCTCGGGCATCCAGCTCAGACCCACCCCGAGGCCGACCCGACCGGGGAACATCGCCGCCATCGATCCCAGGGCCTTGCCGACGAGCAGCGGGTGGCGCAGCGGGGTCTTCAGCACGTTGGTGTAGAGGCCGAGCCGCTCGGTGGCCGCGCCCACCGCCGGCATCCCGACGAACGGGTCGACGAAGGGGGCGTCATCGGACCAGAACCGCTTGCCGTCCGCAGTGAACGGGTAGTCGCCCGACACCGACTCGGCGTAGAACACCGAGTCGGGGAAGCACACCGAGTCCCACCCCGCCGCTTCAGCAGCGCGGGCGAGCGGCAGGATGCGATCCGGCGGGACCATGGCGAGGGCGAGCGTGAACTGCACGTCCCGATTCTGACGCATCGTCAGGTCCCTCGCTCCACGACCCGGTCGGCATCCATTGCCACGCCGTGGACATCGACCGTCCTGATCGCGAGCTACCGGCTACCGGTCGCCGGCGACGTGGGCGGCCGCGCGGCGGTTGGCGCGGTCCATCGCCTCGGCGAACGGGGCACCCTCGGCCAGCGAGAGGAGCAACGAGGTGGCGAAGACGTCCCCAGCACCGATCGTGCCGGCTGGGGTCTCCATCACCGCGACACCGGGCAGGTCGACCACCTCACCGGACCGTTCGCCCAGACAGCCACGCTCCCCTCGGGTGACGACGAGCGCCCGGCCATCGACGGCCAGGGGCTCGTCGATCCGTGACCGCTCGGACTCGCTGAGCACCACCACGTCGACGCCATCGGCCCACGCCGCCCCCGGACGGTCGAGCAGCCCGAGCCGGCCGGTCCCCGGGTCGAGCGTTCGCAACATCCCTTGGGGTGTGATGCCGACGAGTCCCGTCCCTCGCACCGATCGCACCAGGTCGAGCGTGGTCTCGCC
>CAYQGF010000368.1:0-324 GCA_964416885.1 uncultured Iamiaceae bacterium | reverse complement strand
AGCATCGACGCAGGTCAGATGCGCGGCCGGAACGAGCGTGGTCTCGCCCAGGATCGGGGCCAGGTGCACCACGTCGAAGGCGGCCGAGCCGACTCCAGTGGGGTCGATGGGGTCGGCCACGGTGGGCACCGCTTCAGGACCGAGCGACGCGTCGGGGCCGAAGCGCATGACCGTGTCGTGGGCGCTGGGCTGCACCGTGAGCCCGACACCGGGCAGGGCTTCCCTGGCGGCTACGGCCAAGGCCTGCGTCCCGGACGTGACGACGTGCACGTCCCAACCCGCCTCGAGCGCGACGCGGCTGGCGAAGAGGACCGAGCCGCCGAG
>CAYQGF010000367.1:0-4182 GCA_964416885.1 uncultured Iamiaceae bacterium | reverse complement strand
GGCCCCGGCCCCGGTCGAGCTCGAGGATGCGGGTGGTGACCCGGTCGAGGACGTGACGGTCGTGGGTGACCAGCAGCAGGCCACCCCGGTGCTGGGCCAGGCGCTCCTCCAGCCAGGCGATGGCGTCGATGTCGAGGTGGTTGGTGGGCTCGTCGAGCACGAGGAGGACGGCGTCGTCGCCCTCGCCCACGTGGACCTGGGCCAGCGCCGCGGCCAGGGCGACCCGGGTGGCCTGCCCGCCCGAGAGGGTGGCGGTGTCGCGGTCGAGGAGGGGGGTGAGGCCCAGCCGGTCGGCCACCGCCTCGGCCTCCCAGGCCTGCTCCCCCACGGCGCCGACGGCGGCCCGCACCGTGCCCGGCGGGAGGGTGCGGTCCTGGCCGACGGCGACGACCCGGCTGCCCCGGCCCCGCCGGATCGTCCCCTCCGCCGGCTCGACCTCACCGGTCAGGACCCGGAGGAGGGTGCTCTTGCCGCAGCCGTTCAGCCCCACCACGGCCAGGCGGTCGCCGCTCGCCATCGTCACCCCGACGTCGGTGAACAGCGGACGTTCCGGGCGGGTGACGGTCAGCCCTTCGGCGTCGAGCAGGATCACCCGCCCGAGGGTACGACCGCACCCTCCCGTGCGAGTGGTCAACGCGCCACCCATACGGTGGCGCGCTGACCAACTTCGACCGCGCCCTCCCGTGCGAGTGGTCAACGCGCCACCCATGCAGTGGCGCGCTGACCAACTTCGGGGCTCCTAGCGTGGGACGACCATGGCGCGGCCCGACGGCATCCTCTCCGAGCCCATCGACCTCGACGGGCCCCGCCGACGGCGGCCGACGTTCCCGGCGATCGAGGCCGTCCCCGGCCTGACGGTGACGCCCCGGGGCCAGCGTCAGCCCTGGACGGTCGTCAGCCTGCGGGGCGGCGTCCTGCTGGCCCGCGACCCCAAGGGACGCCAACACCCGCTCACCCCGGTGCCCGGCGGGTTCACCGTCGAGGGCCGGGCCGTCACCCTCGTCCCACCGAAGCCGCCGGCCCCGCCGGCCGGTGCCACCCGCACCGCGTCCGGCTCGGTGGCCGGACCGACCCGGCCGGCCCGCGTGGCCCGGGCCAGCCGCATCCTGGTCGAGGGGATCCACGACGCCGAGCTGGTCGAGAAGGTCTGGGGCGACGACCTCCGGGGCGAGGGCGTGGTGGTCGAGGTGCTCCACGGGGCCGACGACCTGGCCTCGGTCGTGCGGGCCTTCGGCCCCGGGCCGGGGCGACGGCTGGGCATCCTGCTCGACCACCTGGTCGACGGGTCCAAGGAGACCCGCCTGGCCGCCGGCGTCGACCACCCCGACGTCCTGGTCACCGGGCACCGCTACATCGACGTGTGGCAGGCGGTCCGGCCCGCGGCGGTCGGCCTGGCCGCCTGGCCCGTCGTCCCCCCGGGCACACCGTGGAAGGAGGGCGTGATCGCCGCCCTCGGGCTCACCGACCCGCCGGCCGCCTTCTGGCGTCGGGTCCTGGCCTCGGTGTCGGACTGGACCGACCTGGAGACCGACCTCATCGGCGCGGTCGAACGCCTCATCGACTTCGTCACCGAAGGCTGAACGCCCCACCGGTCGGGCGACCGCACCCGTAGGCTCGACGGATGGACCGGTCCATCCCCGTCGGCACCCTCGCCGGAGTGCGGATCGGGATGAGCTGGGTCGTCCCGCTGGTCGCCTTCCTCTACGCGACGACGCTGGCCGGGTCGCTCCTCCCGCGGGCGGTGCCCTACCAGGAGAGCTCGACCTACTGGCTGGTCGGCGGGGTCGGGGCCGCCCTCTTCTTCGGGTCGCTGCTCGCCCACGAGATGGGCCACGCCCTCGTCGGGCGCCGGGAGGGCATCGGCGTCCGGGGCATCACGCTCACGCTCCTCGGGGGCTACACCCAGTTCGTCACCGAGCCCGAGACGCCGGGGGCCGAGCTCCGGGTCAGCGGGATCGGCCCGGCGACCAACTTCGTCCTGGCCGGCGTGTTCCAGGCCGCGTCGCTGGCCCTGGCCGGCTCGGTCGACGGTGTCGTGGCCGTCACCGGCGAGATGCTCGGCTGGCTGGCGTGGGTGAACCTGCTGCTGGCGATGGTCAACATGCTGCCGGGGGCGCCGCTCGACGGCGGGGCCGTGCTCGAATCGCTGATCTGGATGGCCACCCGCGACCGCAACGCCGCGGCCCGCAGCACCGCCTGGATCGGGGTGGCGCTCGGCGTCGCCATCACCGCGGTCGGGGTGTTCCTGTTCGTCGACGGCTCCTCGCCGTTCGCGATCTGGGCGATCATCGGCGGCGTCATCGTCCTCACCAGCGCCCAGTCCCGGCTCCGCTCCGCCTCGTCCCTGGGCCGGCTGCGCTCCACCCGCATGGCCGAGGTGATGCTGGCCGACCCACCGGTGGTGCCGGAGTGGTCCTCCCTGTCCGACGTGGTGGCCCGGGCCCCGGGCTGGCAGCCCCACACCGCGTTCCCGGTGCAGGCGGTCGACGGTCGGATCACCGGCCTGCTCACCGCTGAGCTGGTGATGGCGGTCGACCCCCGCGACTGGCCGATGGTGCGGGCCGTCGACGTGGCCTGGCCGATCGACCGGGTCCCCACCGCCTCGGTCGACGACGCCCTGCTCCCCTCGCTGCAGCGGGCCGACTCGGCCGGCATCGACCGCATCCTGGTGGTGTGGCCCGACGGTCGGGTCGCCGGCACCTCGGGCCGCGACGCCGTCGCCCAAGCCGACGCCACCACCGGCTGACCGTCGAGGTGGCCGGGTTGTGCCCGGCCCGACCGGGGCGCCGTACCCTCGCGCCATGCCCGATGCCGACCTCGACACCGCCGCCCCCTCGCCGCTGAGCTACCGCCTGGAGGGCGCCGTCGCCGTCGTCACGCTCGACGACGGGAAGGCCAACGCCATGGGGCCCGGCACCCTGGCCGCGCTCACCGAGGCGCTGGCGCGCGCCGAGGACGAGGCCACCGCCCTGGTGGTGGCCGGCGGGGCCAGGGCCTTCTCGGCCGGCTACGACCTGGCGGTGATGACCGAGAGCGTCGAGTCGATGCGCGGCCTCGTCGCCACCGGCGCCCGCTTCCTGATGAAGCTGTACGGCTCGCCGCTGCCGACCGTGGCGGCCTGCACCGGGCACGCCCTCGCCGGCGGGGCGCTCACCCTGCTGGCGATCGACGAGCGGATCGGGCCGGCCGACGCCCCGGCCAAGATCGGGCTCAACGAGGTCGCCATCGGGATGCCGCTGCCGATCTTCGCCGTCGAGCTGGCCCGCGACCGGCTCTCGCCCCGCCACCTCACCGCCGCCACCCTCGGCGCGGTCTACGGGCCCGACGAGGCGGTGGCGGCCGGCTACCTCGACCGGCTGGTCCCCCGCGACGAGGTCGTGGCCGCCGCGGTCGAGGTCGCCACGGCCCGGGCCACCCTCCGCCGGGGCGCCGTCGGCCGCACCAAGGCCGCCCTCCGCCAGCGCACGATCGACCACGTCCTCGCCACCCTCGACGACGACATCGCCGCCCTCACCGGCCCCGACGACCCCCGCTGACACGATGGCGGCACACAATGGGGTCTGACCCCGTTGTGTGCCGCGCCCCTGCGCTACCGGTGGGGGTCGCGGCGGACGACGAGGCCCTGCGGGGTGACCATGTGGCCGGTGAGGGTGCGCTCGTCGTGGCGCATCCGCCAGCGCAACAGGTCGCCGGCGCCGGCCGCCACCTCGGCGGCATGGGCCGGGTCCGCGGCCAGGTCCACGGTGCCGTCGGGGTCGGCGGCGAGGTCGAACAGCAGCGGCGGCAGCACCTCGGGGTCGGCGCCGAAGTGGACGTACTTCCACCGCTCGCCCCGCACCACGTTCAGGGCGCACTGCTCCATGGGGATGCCGAAGAGGTCCTCGGCCAGGTGGAGCCACGGATTGCGGAAGTCCCACTCCCAGTGCACCGTGGTGCGCCAGCCGTCGGGGCCGGCGGGGCCCGCGTCCTGGAGGCCCGCGTCGTGGAGGAAGGGCTGGAGCGCACGGCCGTCGCACTGGAGCGGCGCCTCGACGCCCATCCAGGCACACAGGGTGGGCAGGACGTCGACGTGCTCGGTCGGCGCCGTCACGACGCTCCCCCGGCGGGCGTCGGCCTCGGGCCGGGGGTCGCAGACGATCAGGGGGACGTGGTAGCTCTCGTCCCACCAGCCCAGCTTCTCGA
>CAYQGF010000366.1:0-4199 GCA_964416885.1 uncultured Iamiaceae bacterium | reverse complement strand
GAGGTGAGGGTCGGTACGGTCCGGCCCCGGAGACCCGAGGAGCGATCCCGATGAAGCAGTACATGGTCAGCGTCCACCACCCCGACCTCGACCACTACCACGGCACCGAGCTGACGCCGGAGGAGCTGAAGGGCATCCAGGAGGGCGTCGCCGCTCTCAACGCCGAGCTCGACGCCGCCGGCGCCATGGTGTTCGCGGCCGGGCTGATGCCGCCCGACACCGCCACGGTCGTCCGCACCCAGGGCGACGAGATGCTGCTCACCGACGGCCCCTACACCGAGACCAAGGAGATCCTCGGCGGGTTCTGGGTCCTCCGCTGCGAGGACCTCGACGCCGCCCTGGAGTGGGCCCGCAAGGCGTCGGTCGCCCTCCGCGGCGACCCGATCCAGGTCCTCCCGCTCCAGGACGTCGGTGCCGAGGAGGCCGAGGTCCTGAAGCAGGGCACCGAGTAGCCCGTGCCGGATGCCCGGGCCGCCATCGAGCAGGCCTTCCGGGAGGAGCGCAGCGCGGTCCTCGCCACCCTGGTCCGCCTCCTCGGCGACATCGACAGCGCCGAGGAGGCGGTGCAGGAGGCCTACGTCGAGGCCCTCCGCACCTGGCCCGAGCGGGGCGTCCCGCCCAACCCCGGCGGCTGGCTCGTCACCACCGCCCGCAACCGGGCGCTCGACCGCATCCGCCGGGAGTCGACCCGCCAGGACCGCTACGAGCAGGCCCACGCCCTGACCGACCCCGACCCGGCGCCCGAGGAGGTGGGACCGGTGCGCGACGACCGCCTCCGTCTGCTGTTCACCTGCTGCCACCCGGCCCTGGCCCGCCCGGCCCAGGTCGCCCTGACCCTCCGGCTCCTCGGGGGGCTGGAGACGCCAGAGATCGCCCGGGCCTTCCTCGTCCCCGAGGCGACCATGGCCCAGCGCATCGTCCGGGCCAAGCGGAAGATCCGCGACGCCGGCATCCCCTACCGGGTGCCGCGGGCCGCCGAGCTCCCGGACCGGCTGGCCAGCGTCCTCGCCGTCGTCTACCTGGTGTTCAACGAGGGCCACACCGCCACGTCCGGCGACGACCTCACCCGCGCCGACCTGGCCGAGGAAGCGGTGCGCCTGGCCCGGGTCCTCGCCGACCTGATGCCCGACGAGCCCGAAGCCCTCGGCCTGCTGGCCCTGCTCCTGCTCACCGACGCCCGCCGGCCGGCCCGCACCGACGCTGCCGGCGAGGTCGTCCTCCTCGCCGACCAGGACCGGCGCCGCTGGCGCCACGACCAGGCCGCCGAGGGCCGCGACCTGGTGACCCGCGCCCTCCGGCGCGGACGGCCCGGCCCGTACCAGCTCCAGGCCGCCATCGCCGCCGTGCACGCCAGCGCCCCGAGCGCCGCCGCCACCGACTGGCCCCGCATCCTCCGGCTCTACGACGCCCTCGTCGCCCTGACGCCGACCCCGGTCGCCCGCCTCAACCGGGCTGTGGCCGTCGCCGAGGTCGAGGGACCGGGGCCGGCCCTGGCCGCCGTCGACGCCTTGGCCGGGCCGTTGGACCGGTACCACCTGTTCCACGCCACCCGGGCCGAGATGCTCGCCCGGCTGGACCGGCCCGACGAGGCCGACGCCGCCTTCGCCCGGGCCCACGACCTGGCCACCAACGAGCCCGAGCGCCGCTTCCTCGCCCGCCGCCGGGCGGTCTGCGGGGCGAGGGGCGATGACCCCTCCGGCTAGGGTCGGTCGGCCATGGCCGACCTGGATGCGATCTTCAAGGCCTACGACGTACGGGGGCTGGTCGGCGACCAGATCGACGCCGACGTGTGCCGGGCCATCGGTGGCGCCTTCGCCGCCTTCGCCCGGGAGAGCGAGGGCGCCGAGACCGTGCTCGTCGGGCGCGACATGCGGCCCAGCGGCGTCCAGTTCGCCGCCGCCTTCGCCGAGGGCGTCCAGGCCCAGGGCCTTGCCGTCGTCGACATCGGGCTGTGCTCGACCGACATGGTCTACTTCGCCTCCGGCCACCTGAAGGCCCCCGGCGCCATGTTCACCGCCAGCCACAACCCGGCCGCCTACAACGGCATCAAGTTCTGCCTGAGCGAGGCCAAGGCCGTCGGCCAGGACACCGGGCTCGACCGCATCAAGGCCATGGCCCGCGATGGCCTTCCCCCGCACCTGGGCGAGCCCGGCGGGTTCAGCCAGCGCGACGTGCTGGCCGCCTTCGTCGCCCACGTCCGGTCGTTCGTCGACGTCGAGGCCTTCGCCCCCCTCAAGGTGGTGGCCGACACCGCCAACGGGATGGGCGGCCTCGTCGTCCCCGCCGCCTTCGCCGGCCTCCCGATCGACCTCGAGGTGCTCTACCCCGAGCTCGACGGCACCTTCCCCAACCACCCCGCCGACCCGATCCAGGTCGAGAACCAGCAGGACCTGATCCGTCGGGTCCGCGAGGTCGGGGCCGACGTCGGGCTGGCCTTCGACGGCGACGCCGACCGGGTCTTCGTGGTCGACGACCGGGGCGAGCCCATCTCCGGCTCCACCACCACCGCCATGGTCGCCGCCGGCGTGCTGGAGAAGGAGCCCGGCGCCACCATCCTCCACAACCTGATCTGCTCCAAGGCCGTGCCCGAGATCGTGGCCGAGAAGGGCGGGACGCCGGTCCGCACCCAGGTCGGCCACTCGCTGATCAAGGCGGTCATGGCCGAGACCGGCGCCGCCTTCGGGGGCGAGCACTCGGCGCACTACTACTTCCGCGACAACTGGCGGGCCGACTCCGGGCTGATCGCCGCCATGCACGTCATCGAGATGGTCAGCAAGGCCGGCCGCCCCCTGTCGGAGCTGCGCCAGCCCTTCGACCGCTACGCCATGTCGGGCGAGATCAACACCACCGTCGACGACCCCAAGGCCGTGATCGAGCGGGTCGCGGCGGCGTTCCCCGACGGCGAGCAGGACCGCCTCGACGGGCTCACCGTCGACCTCGGGCCCTGGTGGTTCAACCTCCGGCCCTCCAACACCGAGCCCCTGCTCCGGCTCAACCTGGAGGCGCCCACCCGCGAGGAGTGCGACGCCCACGTGGCCGAGGTGCTCGGCCTGATCACCGGATCGGCCCCCGCCGCTCCCTGACCCCGGAGGACGCGCCATGGCGCTCGACCCCCAGTTGCTCGACATCCTGGCCTGCCCCGACGACAAGGGGCCGCTCCTCTACTTCGAGGACGAGGCGGCGCTCTACAACCCCCGCCTCAAGCGGCGCTACCGCATCGAGGACGACATCCCGGTGATGCTGGTCGACGAGGCCGAGACCGTCGACGACGCCGAGCACGACCGGCTGCTGGCCAAGGCCGAGGCCGACGGCGTCACGCCCACCTTCGAGGCCTGACGGCCCGGCGCCGGGAGGATCCACTATGAGCGAGCGCAGCGAGCGAACCATGGGCACGGGCGGTCTGGCGGCGGAGCTTGCGGAGCCGCCAGCGGTCATCGGTGCTCGTCGACGGCAACTGCGGCTGTGCATCTCCCACCGTCGCATGGTGCACCGATGACCGACACCAGCCCGACCCGTCGGGGCCTCGACACCCTGGGCATCCGGGACGCGACCCTCGGGGGGGCCGACCGGCTCGCCGAGGCCGTCGCCGTCGGCGAGGCCATCACCGGCCTGCCGGCGGGGGAGGAGATCGCCAACATCCTGGTGCTCGGCATGGGCGCCAGCGGCAGCGTCGGCGACATCGTCGAGACCGTCGGCGACCTCTTCCTCCCCGTCCCCGTGGTGGTGTCCAAGGGCTACGACGCCCCCAGCTTCGTCGGCGCCGACACCCTCGTCGTCGCCGTCTCGTTCTCGGGCGACACCGAGGAGACGCTGGTCGCGGCCGAGGAGGCGGCATCGTCGGGCGCCCGCATGCTCGTCGTCGCGACGGGCGGCCAGCTCGTCGACCAGGCCGAGGAATGGGGGGCGGCGGTCGCCACGGTCCCCGCGGGCTTCCCCGCGCCCCGCACCGCGGTGGGCGCCATGACCGTCCCGGTGCTCGTCGCCCTGGAGCGGATGGGCCTCTTCCCCGGCGCCCACGGATGGATCGACGCCGCCGTCGAGCAGCTCCGCCGACGGTCCGACCAGCTGGCCTCGGACCACAGCCCGGCCGTCGCCCTGGCCCGCCGCATCGGCCGCTCGCTCCCGATCGTCTACGGCGCCGGCACCATCGGCCGCACCGCGGCCATGCGCTGGAAGACGATGGTCAACGAGAACGCCAA
>CAYQGF010000365.1:0-4201 GCA_964416885.1 uncultured Iamiaceae bacterium | reverse complement strand
CCCCAGGCGAGGGGGAGCTGGTCGAGGCCGTGGAAGTGGTAGATGTCCCGGTAGCGGGAGTCGCCATTGCGGCGGAGGTTCGGGAGCCGCTCGAACAGCACGGGCAGCGAGGTCTGGAGCTCGAGCCGGGCCAGCGGGGCGCCGATGCAGAAGTGGATGCCGCCGCCGAAGCTGACGTTGCCGCCGTCGGGGCGGGCCGGGTCGAAGCGGTCGGGGTCGGCGAAGCGGCGGGGGTCCCGGTTGGCGGCGCCGAGCATCAGGCCCACGACCTCACCTTCCCGGAGGGTGACGCCCTCGTCGATCTCGACGTCCTCCAGGGCCATGCGGGTGAACAGGTGGACCGGGGCGTCCCAGCGCAGGCACTCCTCGACGGTGGCCGCGATGGCGGCATCGTCGGCGAAGACCGTGGCCGGGCCCAGCCCGCTGTCGAGGAGGGCCTTCACCGCGTTGCCGGTGGTGTGCACCGTCGCCTCGTGGCCGGCGTTGAGCAGGAGGATGGCGGTGGCCACGATCTCGGGCTCGCTCAGCCGCTCACCCTCGACCTCGGCCGTGAGCATGTGGGTCAGCAGGTCGCCACGGGGCTCCCGACGGCGCTCGGCCAGGACCTCGACGATGTAGGCGCTGAACTCGGCGGCCGCCTCGTCGGCGTCGGCCACGACCGCGTCGTCGACGCCGAACATGTACATCCGCACCATCCGGTTCGACCACGCCAGCAGGTCGTCGGCCCGCTCGGCGGGGAGGCCGATCAGCTCGGCGATCACGATGGCCGGTAGCGGTGCGGCGTAGGCCGGCAGGAGGTCGACGTGGCCGTCGGCGACGAAGCGGTCGATCAGCTCCTCGGCCAGCGTGCGGACCCGGGGCCGCAACCGCTCGACCTGGCGGCTGAGGAAGGCCCGGTTGACCAGGCCCCGGATCTGGGTGTGCTCAGGCGGGTCGAGGGCGAGCAGCGAGTACCGCTCGGTCTCCCACCAGCGAGCATTGGCCTCGGTGCGGGGCGGCACCAGGCCCTGGCGGCCCAGCCGCTTGTCGCGCAGCAGGGCGCTGACCCGGTCGAAGCCGGCGACGCACCAGTGGCCGAGCTCCTCCCAGAAGAACGTGGGGCTGGACGCGTGGAGGGCCGTGGCGAAGGCGTGGGGGTCGCCGTAGAAGTCCGGGTTGGCCGGGTCGGCCGAGGCCCGGCGGGCCGCGGCGTCGATCGTGAAGGCCGGGGCCGTCATCGCGGCTCGGCCGTGAAGAGCTGCCTCACCTGCGCTCGTTGGACCTTGCGGGTGCCGCTCTGCGGCAGCTCGTCGACCACCTTGACCTCCACGGGGACCTTGTAGGACGACAGGTGTTCCTTGGCCCAGGCGACCAGGTCGCCGGGCTCGACAGTGGCGTCGTGGGCGAGGCGCACGGCCGCGGCCGGGACCTCGCCGAGGCGCTCGTCGGGCAGCCCCACCACGGCCGCCTCCAGCACGCCCTCGTGGCGTTCGAGGGCCTGCTCGACCTCCACCGCGTAGACGTTGTAGCCGCCCCGCACGATGATGTCCTTGGCCCGGCCCTCGAAGGTGAAGGCGCCGAGCGGGCCCCGGCGGACCAGGTCGCCGGTGCGGACCCACCCGTCGTCGGTGAACAGCGCCTTGGTGGCCTCATCGGCGCCCCGGTAGCCCTTGAGCACGCCGGGCCCCTGGAGCTGGAGCTCGCCGACCTGGCCCCGCGGCACCTCCTTGCCGTCCTCGTCGACGACCCGCGTCCGGTAGCCGGGGAGGGGGATGCCCAGCCGGCTGACGGCGTCCGGGAGGCCGGGCACGGCCACCTTCATCGCACCGCCACCGCCGGTCTCGACCATGCCGTAGCCCTCGGCCACGACCGCCCGACCGACCGAGCGACCGCCGGGCAAGGTGAACGCCGCCCCCATGCGGGCGAAGCGGTCGGCCAGCTCGGCCGGCAGGGCGTCGGCCCCGGAGACCCACAGGCGGACCGAGGTGAGGTCGCGCTCCTCGGCATCAGCGTCGAGCAGCATCCGGTACATGGCCGGGACCCCGACGTACACCGTCGGCCGTCGGGACTCGATCTCGTCGAGCATGTCCGGGGCGCGGAAGCGGGGGTGGAACCGCACCGGCACGGCCGCGTAGGCCATCCCCAGGGAGGCCACGAAGCCCATGATGTGGGCCATCGGCAGGCTGAAGATCGCCTCCTTGCCGAGGCCCGGCGGCACCAGGGCCATCCGGTTCATCTGGCCGACCAGCGCCCGGTGGGTGAGCTCGGCACCCTTGGGCCGGCCGGTGGTGCCCGACGTGTAGAAGACCGCGCCGACGCTGCGGGCGTCGACCTCGGCGGGAGCATCGAGGTGGGGCCCGTCGGCGGGGAGGTCGGCGGCCGAGCGCAGCACCAGAGCGGCCTCGGCGTCGGCGACGATGTGGTCGACCTCGTCCGCGGTGAGCCGGTCGTTCACCGGGGCCGGGACGGCACCGGCCCGGCTGGCCGCGGCGCACAGCAGGAGCTGGTCGTAGCCGTTGGGGGTGGCCACCACGACGATGCCGCCGGGTGGGACCTCGTCCTTGATCGCCTTCGACCAGCGGGCGACCTGCTCGGTCGCGTCGGCCAGGGTGCGGACGGCACCGCCCTTCTCGTCGACCAGGACCCGCTCCGCACCGGTCTCGACCAAGCGGTCGAAGATGGCGCCCAGGGTGAGGTCGTGGTCGAAGGCCAGCCGGGCCTTGCGCATGCGCTCCACGCCGGGGAGGGCCATGCTCACACCGTCCCCGACGCGTGCGGGAAGGGGCCGGTGACCTCGTAGGTGGTGCCGGGCCGCTGCGACGAGAAGTAGAGGCGGGTGCCGTCGGGCGAGAACGCCGGGCCGGTGACCTCCGAGCCGTCCTGACCGACGACCTGGACCACCTGCTCGACGAGGCCGTCGGGGCCGAGCCGGACGATGTCCATGGTGCCGCCGTCCTCGGCGACGTAGCGGTCGCCGCCGGCGTCGACGGTGATGTTGTCGACGCCGGTGAGGATCGGCTCGGCGTGCTCGGCGGCGTCGTAGACCACGGTGACGTCGGCGCCGTCGAGCGCCCACACCCGGTCGTCGCCCTTGGTGGTGAGGTAGGTGGTGCCCTCGAAGTGGGCCATGCCCTCGCCGCCGTTGAACCGCACCACGTCGGCCACTTGGTGGCGCGTCGGGTCGGTCTCGCCCGTCGGGTCGCTCACCTCGGCCCAGCGCCGGTCACCCTCGGGCCCGGCCAGCACCTCGAGGACGCCGTCGGTGAGGTCGGGGTACGCCGTCGGGGTGAAGCGGTAGAGGGCGCCGTCGACCTCGTCCTCGCTGAGGTAGAGGACCTCGGCCACCGGGTCGACGACGACGGCCTCGTGGTTGAACAGCCCGAGCGCCGGGAGGGCCACCGCCTCCTGCTCCCCCGCCGGGTCGCACTCCCACACCTTGCCGTTGGGGATCTCCTCACAGGTCAGCCAGGTGCCCCACGGCGTCGTCCCGCCGGCACAGTTGCGGAAGGTGCCCTCGCAGATGCGGCCGGCCTCGACCACCTCGCCGTCGGCGCCGAAGCGGACCCGGCCCACCCCGCCGACCTCCAGGTCCTCGCTGTTGGAGACGTAGGTCCAGCCCCCGTCGTCGTGGGCGAAGGTGGCGCCCCCGTCGGGGTTGGGGTGCCAGGTGTAGCCGGTGCCGGCGACGACGGCGCCGCTGGTGGCGACCAGCCGGGACGTGAACCCCTCGGGCAGCCGGAGCCCGTTCTCGTCGGGCTCTCCGAGCGGCCCGAGGCGGACCGGCTCGTCGGTCGCGGCGCCGTCGGGCGCGTTGTCGGTGTCGGTGCCGGCCGCATCGGTCGTGGTCGAGCCATCCGGGTCGCCGCGGTCGGCATCGGGGCTGGCGCCCTCGTCCGAGCCGCACCCGGCCAGCACCGGCACGGCGACCGCCGAGGCCAGGCCGAGGCCCATCAGCCGGAGCACTCGCCGCCGGTCGAGCTGGTCACCGTCCATGCCCACGACGGTAGGACACGAAGTGCCTGGCCCGTCGTGTCCGGGCGTCGGGCCGCGGTCAGACCTCGGTGGTGCCGCCGGCCCAGGTGATGCGCAGCCGCGGGCCGGCCACGGGGGCGAAGGTCACGTCGAGGGCCTCGCAGTGGACCGAGCCGGCGGCGTCGGGCGCGACCCGGGCGATCCCGCCCTGGCCGTCGGAGCGGTACAGCTCCGGGGTCCGGTCCTCGTG
>CAYQGF010000364.1:0-4201 GCA_964416885.1 uncultured Iamiaceae bacterium | reverse complement strand
GCCTGCTCCACGATGCGCCCGCCGTACATCACCGCGATCTCGTCGGCCCGGGTGGCCACGACGCCGAGGTCGTGGGTCACGAGGATGACGGCCATGTTCCGCTCGTGCTGCTGGCTCTCGAGCAGGTCGAGGATCTGGGCCTGGACGGTGACGTCGAGCGCGGTCGTGGGCTCGTCGGCGAACAGGAGCCGGGGCCCGCAGGCCAGGGCGATGGCGATCACGACGCGCTGGCGCATGCCGCCGGACAGCTCGTGGGGGTACTGGTCGAGGCGCCGCTCGGGCTCGGGGATGCCGACCGAGCGAAGGAGGGCGATGGCCGTCTCCTTGCGCTGGACCTTGGAGTAGCCCAGGTGCTCCTTGATCGACTCCTGGATCTGGGCGCCGATCTTCTGCACCGGGTTCAGGGCCGTCATCGGGTCCTGGAACACCATCGCCATGTGGATGCCCCAGATCTTCCGGAGCTCCTTGGGGCCGGCGCCGAGCATCTCGGTGCCCTCGAAGCGGACGCTGCCGGTCCGGGCCGCGTAGGAGGGGATGAGGCCCATGATCGAGCGGGACAGCACCGACTTGCCCGACCCCGACTCGCCGACGATGCCGAGCGTGCGGCCCCGGTGCAGCTCCAGGGACACGTGCTCGACGGCCCGGACCGGGCCGCGGGGGCTGCTGAAGGTGGTGCAGAGGTCCTCGACGACGAGCAGCGGCTCCTCGTCGGGGAGCTCGAGCGCCTCGGCCGGGGTGGCCTCCTTGGCCAGGGTCGGGCTCACAGTGCACTCTCCCGGACGTCGAAGCGCTCGCGGATGGCGTCGCCGAGGTAGTTGAGGGCCATCACCGTGAGGAACACCACGAACATGGGCACGAAGAGGGCGTTGAGGGGGTCGCGGGCCACGCTGCGGTTCTCGGCGATCATGTTCCCCCAGGAGGCCTGCGGCGGCTCGACACCGACGCCGAGGACGCTGAGGCCGCCCTCGGCGATGATGGCGATGCCGATCGACAGCAGGGCCACCGAGAACATGGCCGGCAGGACGTTGGGGAGCACCTCGCGCACCATCAGCCGCAGGCCCCGGGCGCCCTGGGCCTTCCCGGCCAGCACGAACTCGCGCTGGGACCAGGTGAGCGAGGTGGCCCGGGTGATCCGGGCCAGCAGGGGGATGGCGACGATGCCGATGGCGAGGATCAGGATCTGGATGGCGGTCAGGCCCCCTGTTGCCTCGACCGTCTGCCCATCGACCGCCACCTGAGGTGGTGGAGGTTTCAAGAACGCCACCAGGCTGAGGGCCAGCACCATCTGGGGGAACGCCAGGAGGATGTCGAACAAGCTCGACAGGGCGGTGTCGGCCCGGCCCCGCCGGAAGCCCGACACCAGGCCCAGCGCGCCACCGATCAGCATGCCGACCGCCACCGCGCCGATGCCGACGATCAGCGAGGCCCGGGCGCCCCACACGACCCGGGACAGCACGTCGCGGCGGCTCTTGTCGGTGCCGAAGATGTGGCCCTCGGTGAACATCGGCGCGCCCGCCCCGGCCTCGGTGTCCGGAGCGATCGGGTCGGCGAGGGGCAGCGCCGGCGCCAGGGCGGCGACGACGATGATGAACACCAGCCAGCCGGCGGCGAGCCGACCGGCGATGCCGAGCCCGGGGGAGCGGCGGTAGGAGTAGATCGTCCAGGCGAAGAAGGCGCCCACCCCGACGGCGCCGACGGCGATGGCGAGGCCGTTGCCCCCTCGGACCAGCACCCAGACCACCAGGGCCCAGATGACGGCCAGGGTGATGCTGCCGGCGATGACGGCGCCCCGGTTGGAGGGAGCACCGGACGGTGCCGGCCCGTCGACCTCGGCGTCGGCGATGATCGCGGCCGGGTCGGCGGTGACGGGCTCGGTGATGTCAACCGGCATGGCGGATCCTGGGGTCGAGGGCCGAGTACAGGATGTCGAGGAGGGCGTTGATCAGGACGAAGCCCACCGCGACGATGGCGACGCAGCTCTGGAGCATGAGGTACTGGCGGGTGAGGATGGCCTCGAAGATCAGGTAGCCCATGCCCTTGATGTTGAAGATCACCTCGATCACCACCGTGCCGCCGATCAGCGTGCCGATCTGGAGGCCGGCGATGGTGACGAGGGTGAGGCTCGACGGCCGCAGGGCGTGGCGCCACAGCACCCGACGGTTCGAGATCCCCTTCGACTTGGCCATGAGGATGAAGTCCTCCTGGAGCGTCTGGATCAGGTCGCTCCGGAGCACCCGCATGTAGACCGCGATCTGCCCGATCGCCAGGCTGAGCGCCGGCAGCAGCATCGTGAAGATGTGGTCGAGGAAGTCCTGGAAGGCGAAGTCGTCGAGCGGGGGGAACGGCACGTACCCCTGTGGTCGTATGTCCATCCACTCCGGCAGGCTCGGGTTGAGCTTGACCCCGACCCAGAACGCCAGGACCAGGGCCACGGCGAAGTTCGGGAGCGACAACATCCCGAAGGCGGTGGCGTTGGCGAAGCGGTCGAAGGCCTTGCCGAAGCGACGGACGGCCTTCGACTTCGAGTTGACCCCCGCCTGTCCGTAGGCGGCGAGGACGCCCATCGGGATGGCGATGCCGAGGGAGATGATCTGCGAGTAGAGGATGAGCTGGAGGGTCGACGGGAGCGCCTCGGCGACCCGGTCGCTCACCGGTGACTTGTTCTGCTTGCCGTACTCGTAGCCCAGGTCGCCGGTGAGGACGCCGCCCAACCACCGCAGGTACTGCACCGGGAGGGGCTTGTCGAGGCCCATGTCCTGGCGGACCTGCTCCTTCTGGGCCCGGATGATCTCGTTGGCCCGTTCGTCGCTGGTGTTGTCGGCCCCGGGGACCAGGAGGTCCTCGGGGTCGCCGGGCAGGAAGCGGACGAGCAGGAAGGTGAAGAGGGTGACGGCGAAGAGCACCACCGCCAACTGGGCCAGCTTCCGCCCCACCTCTCGGGGCCCGACCGTCCCGACGGCGGTCGCGATCCCCCCCAGGACGAAGCCACCGATCGCCAGCAGGCCGAGGCCCAGCCCGAGGAGGGCACTGGCCAGGAACAGCAGCGTGCTGAGCACGATGATGGTGAGCCCGACGCGCTTGACGATCAGGAGCATGCGGTTCGTCCCGGGGTGAAGAGGTGGGGCGGATGGAAGCTGGAGCGGGACGCCTAGGCGTCGACGACCCAGAGGCCGTACATCGGGTGGCCGGCGGCCAGGCCCAGGGACGGACGGCTGCCGTCGGGCAGGTCCGGCATCGACTCGACGTCGTAGCCGTGCACGGCGGTGCGGGAGGCGATCATCCAGGTGGTGTAGGTCGACCAGATGCTGAAGGCCTGGTCACCCATCCGGCGGTTCATGTTCTGGTAGATCTCGGCCCGCGCCGCGGGGTCGGGCTCGGAGCGGCCCTGGTCGAGGAGGTCGTTGACCTCCTGGTCGTCGAACCGGCTGAAGTTGACCGGCGAGCCGCCCTTGAACCAGACGTAGAGCTCGTCGGGGTCGCCGCCCGGGTAGTTCCGGAAGCCCATCATCTCGTAGTCGCCGCTGATGGCGTTGTCGATCAGGGCGTCCTGCTGGACGGTCTGGAGGTTGACGGTGACGCCGATGTCGGCCGCGGCCTGCTGGATGTAGGTCGCGGTCTCCTGCGTCGCCGCACCCGGCGTGGCCTGGTAGGTGATCGTCGGCAGCGGCCCGACCTCGGCCTCGTACTCGGCGATCAGGGCCTGGGCCTCGTCGAGGTCCTGCTCCATCGGGAAGCCGGTGTCCTCGAGGAAGGCGGGGGAGCCGGGGGCGAACGGGCCGGTGGCATCGCCGAAGTCGACGCCCTTGTTGATGGTCTCGCGGAAGTCGTCCCGGTTGATCGACAGAGCCATGGCCCGCCGGATGCGCACGTCGTCGAACGGCGGCTTGGCGTTGTTCATCTGGAGGAAGCTGACCTCGCCGTTGGCGTTGGTCTCGTAGTTGGCGAGGTCGCCGGCCTCGGTCGCGGCCCGCAGGTCGAGGATGTCCTGGGCGCCGGAGAAGTGGGCCAGGTCGATGTCGCCGGCCTCGAGGGCGTTGACCCGCTGCTCGGACTCGATGATCGGCTGGAAGACCAGCTCGTCGAGGTACGGGTAGGGCTCGCCGTCGGGCGCGACCTGCCAGTAGTCGGGGTTCTTGACGGCCCGGAACTGACGGCCCTCGACCCAGTCGGAGGGGTCCTCCAGCATGAACGGGCCGGTGCC
>CAYQGF010000363.1:0-4224 GCA_964416885.1 uncultured Iamiaceae bacterium | reverse complement strand
TGGTCATCCCCGACACCGCCAAGGAGAAGCCCCAGCAGGGCGAGGTCCTCGCCGTCGGCCCGGGTCGCCGGGCCGAGAACAGCGGTGAGCTGATCCCGATGGACGTCGCCGTGGGCGACACCGTCGTCTACAGCAAGTACGGCGGCACCGAGATCACCGTCGAGGGTGAGGACCTCCTGATCCTCAACGCCCGCGACGTGCTCGCCAAGGTCGGCTGATCATGGCCAAGACCCTGAAGTTCGACGACGACGCCCGGCGCGGCCTCGAGGCCGGCGTCAACAAGCTGGCCGACGCGGTCAAGGTCACCCTCGGCCCGCGTGGCCGCAACGTGGTGCTCGAGAAGAAGTTCGGCGCCCCCACCATCACCAACGACGGCGTGTCCATCGCCCGTGAGGTGGAGCTGGAGGACCCCTACGAGAACATGGGGGCCCAGCTCGTCAAGGAGGTCGCCACCAAGACCAACGACGTCGCTGGTGACGGCACCACGACGGCCACGGTCCTGGCCCAGGCGCTGGTCCGCGAGGGCCTCCGCAACGTGGCCGCCGGCGCCAACCCGATGGCCCTCAAGCGGGGCATCGAGAAGGCCGTCGAGGCCGCCGTCGAGGCCATCCGCGACCAGGCCCGCGAGATCGACGACCGGGGCGAGATCGCCCAGGTCGCCAGCATCTCGGCCAACAACGACCGCGCCATCGGCGAGGTGCTGGCCGACGCCATCGACAAGGTGGGCAAGGACGGCGTCGTCACCATCGAGGAGTCGAACACCTTCGGCATGGACCTCGACTTCACCGAGGGCATGCAGTTCGACAAGGGCTTCCTCTCGCCCTACTTCGTCACCGACGCCGAGCGGCAGGAGGCCGTCCTCGAGGACGCCTACGTGCTGTTCAACGAGGGCAAGATCAGCTCCGTCCAGGACATGCTCCCGGTCCTCGAGAAGGTCATGCAGACCGGCAAGCCGCTGCTGATCGTGGCCGAGGACATCGAGGGCGAGGCCCTCGCCACCCTCGTGGTCAACAAGATCCGCGGCACCTTCAACTCCGTGGCCGTCAAGGCCCCCGGCTTCGGCGAGCGCCGCAAGGCGATGCTGGCCGACATGGCCACCCTCACCGGCGGTCAGGTCATCTCCGAGACCGTCGGCCTCAAGCTCGACGGCGTCACCCTCGACCTCCTGGGCCAGGCCCGGAAGATCGTGGTCACCAAGGACGACACGACCCTCGTCGAGGGCGCCGGGTCCGACGACGACGTCCAGGGCCGCATCTCGCAGATCAAGCGCGAGATCGAGGAGACCGACTCCGACTGGGACCGCGAGAAGCTCCAGGAGCGCCTGGCGAAGCTGGCCGGCGGCGTGGCCGTCGTGAAGGTCGGCGCCGCCACCGAGGTCGAGCTCAAGGAGAAGAAGCACCGCATCGAGGACGCCCTCTCGGCGACCCGGGCGGCCATCGAGGAGGGCGTCGTGCCCGGCGGTGGCACCGCTCTGCTCCGCAGCCGGCCCCGCGTGGCCGACGTGGCCGAGAAGCTGGAGGGCGACGAGGCCACCGGCGCCAAGAGCGTGTTCACCGCGCTGGAGGCCCCGGCCCGGCTGATCGCCGACAACGCCGGCTTCGAGGGTGCGGTCATCGTCCGTGAGGTCGAGTCCAAGGACGGTGCCGAGGGCTTCAACGCCGCCTCCGGCGAGTTCGAGGACCTGCTCAAGGCCGGCGTCCTCGACCCGGCCAAGGTCACCCGGGCGGCGCTCCAGAACGCGGCGTCGATCGCGGCCCTGTTCCTCACCACCGAGGCCATCGTCGCCGACAAGCCGGAGCCCGAGCCGGCGATGCCCCCCGGCGGTGCCGGTGGCATGGGCGGCATGGGTGGCATGGGCATGATGTGATCACCTGGGCCCGAGCGGCCCTCTGAGCGGGAAGCTCAGTTGCTGATCGTCTGCCCCGCAGACCTGTTCGGAGCCCGGGCCGCGTACGGCCCGGGCTCCGTCGCGTCCGGTCGTCTCGCCTGCGGCTCGTCTCGTTGCTGGCCTGGTCGTCTCGCCTGCGGCTCGTCTCGTGCTGGTCTGGTCGTCTCGCCTGCGGCTCGTCTCCGTAGGATCGGGACGTGGACCGTCCGCCCGCCGACCCGACCAAGCTGCTCTCGTCCCTCGGCGAGTGGGAGACGGGGGAGACCCCACCCGGCCGGGTCGTGAGCGACCTCAAGACCGGGGGGCTGCGCGACCTCCTCGAGCACGTCGCGACCGAGGGCGGCGCGCCCGAGGGGTCCGACCCCACCGAGGCCCTCGCGGCCTGGATGGAGTGGGAGACCGGAGAGACACCCCCCGGACCGGTGATGACGCGGCTCCACGACGCAGGCGTCCGGCCGGTCCTCGAGGCGCTGGCCGGGGCCGCGACCGAGGGATGACGGCCCCTCTCCTCGGTCCGAGCGACCCCGCTCGGGGCGGCCCGCAGCGCATCCCGCGCCCGCCGGGGGCGGTCGCCGGGGGCCCGGCCCCGTGGGCCGGGCTGCCCGAGGACCTGCTCCACCCGAGCGTCGACGACGTGCGGCGCGCCCTGGGCGCGGTCGGCCCGGCCCAACCGTCGCCGGTCGAGCGGGACGGCTTCACGGCCGCCAGCCTGCCGGCGTCGGTGCGGGAGGACCTCGGCCTGCGCCCGGGACCGCCCCGGCCCTCGGCGGTCCTGGCGCCGTTGTACGACCACGCCGGCGAGGCCCACGTCGTGCTGACCCGTCGGAGCCGGAGCCTGCGGGCCCACGCCGGCGAGGTCAGCTTCCCCGGCGGCCGCTCCGAGGCCGGCGATGCCGACCTGGTGGCCACGGCCCTCCGGGAGGCCCACGAGGAGGTCGGGCTCGACCCCCGTTCGGTCGAGGTCGTCGGCGAGCTCGACCACCTCGCCACCATCACCAGCGGCTCGTTCATCGTCCCGTGGGTGGGCCTGACCCCGGGGCGGCCGGACCTGCTGCCGTGCGCGGACGAGGTCGACGCCGTCCTCCACGTCCCGCTCTCGGAGCTGATGGCGCCCGGTGTGTTCCGCGAGGAGCGATGGACCTTCGGGGCGGGCATCGACCGTCCCATCGTCTTCTTCGACCTCCACGGCGACACCGTCTGGGGGGCCACCGCGGCGATGCTCCGCCAGCTCCTCGGGTTCGTCACCGGTACCGTGGCCCGGGGCGAACTGGGCCACGACTGACCGCCCGCCGGAGGCAGTGACGTCTGCGGTCGGCCCCGGGACCTTGGGCCCTACAGGGTCGCGTCGGTCCTCCGTACCGTCGTCCGTGACCGGATCGACCGGTCGCAGACGGAAGGGACGGAGCCATGACCGCCACCGTGACCACGAGCCGGGAGCACCCCGGTGCCGACAACCAGGAGGCGCCCGTCGTCGCCCTCCGCCGGCGGACCATCGACAAGCTCCTGATCGCCCTCGGAGTCGTCGCGGCGATCGTGTTCGCCTCGGCCGGCGGGCTTCTCACCTGGGGCGCCAACTTCTCCGACGACTACGTCCACGACGAGCTGTCGTCGCAGAACATCTTCTTCCCCTCGGCCGACGAGCTGAGGGAGGAGGGGCGTGACGACCTGGTGAAGTACGCCGAGCAGCAGGTGACCACCGGGTCGCAGGCCGAGGCCTACGCCAGCTACATCGGCGGCCACCTCGAGCAGATCGCCGGGGGCAAGACCTACGCCGAGATCGACGACCGGGGTGCCCGGGCCGCCGTCGAGGAGGCTCAGGCCAACGGGGCGAGCGAGGCCGAGATCGCCGAGCTCCAGGCCACGGCGGACCAGCTGACCGGTCAGCGTGACACCCTGTTCAAGGGCGAGACGCTGCGAGGCCTGCTGCTCTCCAGCTACGCCTGGTCGACGGTCGGTCGCATCGCCGGCATCGCGGCCATGGTCGCCTTCGCCGCCGCCGCGGTCACCGCAGCCCTGGTGGTCGCTGGGATCGTCCACCTGCGGCGAGAAGGTCAGCGCGAGCGGCAGCAGAGCTGAGCACCCCGCTCCTGCACCACGGAGTGCTCTCGGAGGAGCCCCGGCCCCACGGCCGGGGCTCCTCCGCGTCCGTACGCGAAGTGCCTGGCACCTTCCGTACGGTCAGGGGCAGGCGCAGGGGGTGGCGTGGCAGCGGGGGCAACCGGCGGCGTAGCGCTGGGCCGCGTCGTCGAGGCTGAGCCCGAGCTGCTCGGCCAGGGAGGTGAGCCAGGCCAGGACGTCGCCCAGCTCGTGGAGCTGCTGGGCCGGGGTGCCCTTGC
>CAYQGF010000362.1:0-4230 GCA_964416885.1 uncultured Iamiaceae bacterium | reverse complement strand
CGGGCGCTGTGCCCGTGCGCCGGCGACCTCGACCCGGCCCGCTACGACCGGGTGGTCGCCACCGTCCGGGACGCGTGGGCCGGCCGGCCCGACCTCCTGCTGGCGCCGCTGACCGAGCGGATGGACGCCCTGGCCGCGGCGGAGCGGTTCGAGGAGGCGGCCGACGTCCGGGACCGGGCCGCGGCCGTGGTCACCGTGCTCGAACGGCGCCACCGGCTCGCCGCCCTCCGGGCCAGTGGGCGCACCGAGCTGGCCCTCCCGGGCGGAGCCGGCGCCGTCCTCGACGGCGGCCTGCTCACCACCGCATGGGGCCGCGACGGCCAGGTCCGCTCGCTCGCCATCGTGGCCGGGGCACCCGTGCCCGACGACGCCACCGACCCCGACGGCGCCGACGCCGAACGGGCGTGCGTGGCGGCCTGGCTGGGCCAGGCCCTGGGCCGGGCCACGGGCCGGGTCACGGTGACGAGCAGCAGCGGCGGCCTGACCTCGGCCTGGCCGCCGCTGCCCCGGATGCGCCCCGACCGCCCTGTCAGGGGCCGGATGACGCCGGTAGCCTCGGGTTGATGGAGACGCTCGGGGCCGTGCTGGTGTTCCTGATGGTGAGCGCCCTCGTCGCCATGCTGGTCACGTTGCTCGCGGCCTGGCTGGGGACCCGCGCCCTGCGCAAGCGGAACCGGGTGGTCCCCGAGGTCGCCACCGCGGCGCCCACCGCCTGGATGGCGTCGCCGAAGGTCGGCGCCCGGCTCCACCGTCGGCTCCGCACCGCGGTGGCCGTCGCCCGCTCCTCGGCCACCGCGGCCGAGGCCAGCCCGCAGCTCGTCGAGCTGAGCGTCGACCTGGAGCGGGAGGCCACGGCCCTCGACGGTCACATCGTGGTCGCCAGCCGCATCGTCGGCCGGGAGGGCAAGGCCCGGATGGCCGAGCTGGCCGAGCGGGTCCGCCAGGTCGAGCAGATGGCCTCGCAGGTCTCGATGCTGGCGGTCCAGTCCCAGGCCGCCCTGGTGGCCCAGGGCCAGGGCTCGGCCCTCGACGACCTGGCCCGCCAGCTCGACGTGCTCGAACAGGCCCGTCACGAGGTGGCCGAGGTCGAGCGGGCGGCCGGCGTCCACCGGGTCAGCCCCTACGCCGACCCCGACCGCCAGACCCTCCCCGGCGCCTGACCTACCCGACCGCCAGCAGGCGACGGAGCTCGGCGGCATCGGCCCGGACGCGGTCCGGGTCGTCGTCGGCGACGAACTCCAGGAAGGCGGTGCGGTCCCCGGCCGGGACCGAGGCGAGCACCGCCGCCCACCGTTCCCGCCCGGCCGCGAGCGGGAGCCGGGTGCCGTCGGCGGCCCACTCGTAGACGTGGAGGTGGCCCAGCCCCGCCCCCAGGGCCCGGACCTCGGCGGCATCGGACCCGGGGGTGGTGGGCGCCCGCCAGTAGGGCGGCTGCCACAGGCTCCGGAGGTTCGGGGCACCGACCGCGTCGAGGAGGGCGATGGCTCCGGTCACGGTGGCGGTGGGCGTGCCACCGTGGAACTCGACGCCGACGTCGATGCCGACCTCGGCCGCCCGGGCCGCGCACCGGGCGATGCCCTCGACGACCCGCGGCCGGTCGTCAGCGGCCACCGCGTGGTCGAAGCCGGCCCACACCCGGAGGTGCGGCGCCCCCAGCTCGGCCGCGGTGTCGACGGCGCGGCGGACGGCATCGTCGGGCTCGACGC
Organism: uncultured Iamiaceae bacterium; assembly: GCA_964416885.1. Lineage (GTDB taxonomy): Bacteria > Actinomycetota > Acidimicrobiia > Acidimicrobiales > Iamiaceae > Iamia. Next base: position 2,524 of record CAYQGF010000362.1, on the reverse strand, counting down.
CCAGGGCGAAGAGGTACGAGCCGTAGGACCCGATGGCCAGCCCCGCGGCGTCGGCCGCGGCCACGGCCCGACCGATGGCGACTCCGTCGCCGGGCGGCACGTGCACGTCGCCGCCCCACTCCACCGCGGCCAGGCCGGCACCGGCCGCGACGGCGGCGACCTCCTCGACCGACAGGGCCCGCAACGTCACCGAGCAGAGCCCGGCCGTGATCATGCGATGCGGTCCAGGTCGGCGGCCCGCACCGGGTGCAAGGGCGCCAGTCCGGCGGCGTGCCGCTCCACCTCGGTGACGGCCAGGTCGGCGAGCCGGGCCAGCTCGTTGCCCATGGCCCCGGCGATGTGGGGCGTCACGAAGGCGTTGGGCCGCCCGAGCAGCGGATGGTCGGCCGGGAGCGGCTCGGGATCGGTCACGTCGAGCACCGCCGAGAGGCGGCCGCGGCGCAGTTCCTCGACCAGCGCGCCCTGGTCGACGAGCGCGGGCCGGGCCGTGTTGACCACCGTGGCCCCGTCGGGCAGCGCCGCCAGCTCGGCCGCACCGACCATGCCCCGGGTCGACGGCAGGTCCGGGGCGTGCACCGACAGCACCCGGGACCGGGCGCAGAGGTCGGCCAGGTCGTCGACCTTCTCCACGCCCAGGGCCACGGCCTCCTCGGCCGACAGGTACGGGTCGTACACGATCACCGTCAGGTCGGTGGCCCGCAGGCGGTCGATGACGCACCGGCCGACGAGCGACGCGCCCACCAGCCCGACGGTGGCGCCGTTGTTCCCGAGGGGACCGAGGGCGACCCGACCGAACGACGCCGGGTCGCGCCCGGCCTCCCGCAGTGCGAACGCGCCCTTGTTGGCCAGCAGGACCGCGGCGATCGTGTACTCGGCCACCGGTACCGCGTTGGCGGGGGCCGCCGATGTGACGACGATGCCCCGGTCGAAGACCTCGGGCGTGACGGTGGTGCGCACGCTGCCGGCGGCGTAGGCGACCAACCGCAGGTGGGGCGCCCGGTCGAGGGCGGCGGCATCGAGCACGGGGCAGCCCCAGTGGCCGACCAGCACCTCGGCCCGGGCCAGGAGGTCGTCGGCCCGGGGGTCGTCCCACGAGGCCAGCGGCGTCGGGTCGAGCAGGGTGCCGCAGCCGGTCAGGCGGGCGAGGGCCGACGGGCCCAGGACCTCGCCGACGAGCCCGTCGAGCATCCCGAGGACGATCGCCGGACCGGTCGTCGCCACTACAGGCCCTCGGTGCGGCAGGCGACGCTGGTGGTGACCAGCAGGTCGAGGCACCGGGCCGCCTCGCCCCGGTCGATGGCGTCCCGAGCCAGGGCGACGCCCCGCTCGTAGTCGTCGGCCCGGCCGGCGGCCACCAGCCCGGCCGCGGCGTTGAGGACGACGATGTCGCGGTGCGGGCCCCGCTCCCCCCCCAGGACGGCGTGGGCCAGCTCGGCGTTGGTGGCCGGGTCGCCGCCCCGCAGGTCGTCGAGCGAGGCCGGGCCGAGGCCGTAGGCCGCCGGGTCGACGGTGAGGGGCCGGATGTCCCCGTCGACCACCTCGATGACGTTCGACGTCGTGGTGATGGTGATCTCGTCGAGGCCGTCGCCGCCGTGCACCACGAAGGCCCGCTCGGCACCGTGCTGGAGCAGGACCTGGGCCATCCGCTCGGCCATGGTCGGGTCGCCGACGCCGACGACGTAGCGGCGGGCCCGGGCCGGGTTGGCCAACGGGCCGAGGATGTTGAACACCGTGGGGACGCCCAGCTCCTTGCGGGTCGGGCCGACGTGGCGCATCGAGGAGTGGAAGCGGGGGGCGAAGCAGAACCCGATGCCGGCCTCGGCCACACAGCGGGCCACACCCTCGGGGCCGAGGTCGATCACCACGCCGAGCGCCTCGAGCAGGTCGGCCGACCCGCACGACGACGACGCGGCCCGGTTCCCGTGCTTGCACACCCGGCCCCCGGCCCCGGCCACGACCAGGGCGGCGAGGGTCGAGACGTTGATCGAGTGGCTGCGGTCGCCGCCGGTCCCGACGATGTCGACCACGCCGTCGAGGCTGGGCAGGTCGACCCGGAGGGACGCGGCGAGCATGGCGTCGAGCAACCCGCCCAGCTCCGAGGTCGTCTCGCCCTTCATCCGCAGGGCGACGATGAAGCCGGCGATCTGGGCCGGGGTCGCGTCGCCGGCGAGCATCTCGGCCATGGCGGCGTGGGCCTCGCCGGGGGTCAGGTCCCGCCCCTGGGTCAGGGCGCCCAGCACCCCCGGCCACCCTCCGAGCTCCGCCAGGCTCGGCATGTCGGCGGTCGTGGCGGTCGGGGTGTCGGCCATGGCCGGTGAACCTAGTGCCGAGGTCCTCACCTACGGTCGGTCCGGTGAGCACGCCCGGTCGGCCCCGGTTGATCCTCGTCTGCGGCGTTCCGGCGGCGGGGAAGACCACGCTGGCCCGGGGGATCGGGCGGACGCTCCACCTGCCGGTCGTGGTGCGGGACGACGTCAAGACCGGCTACGCCGACACCCACCCGGACCTCGACTGGACCGACCCG
>CAYQGF010000361.1:0-4232 GCA_964416885.1 uncultured Iamiaceae bacterium | reverse complement strand
CGGGCCAGGGCCAGCTCGTCGGCGCAGTCGAGCGGGACCGGGGCCAGCCGGACCAGGGCCAGGCCGAGCAGCCCGGCGAGCACCACGCCCCCGGCCGCACCCAGCCCCGGGACGTGGTCGTCGCGGCCCGCGGCCCGGTCGGCGAGGAGCCCGACGATCACCCCGACGGTGAGGAGCCCGGCGCACAGGGCCACGAAGGTCAGGCGCAGGCCCATCAGCCCGTCGGGGACGTCGGGCCGGCGCCGGGGGTCCCAACCGGGGTCGTCCCGCAGCCGGAACGGGTCGGTCGGGTCCTCCTCGCGCTCGGGGCTCATCGTCGCCTCACGGCCCCGATCCTGCCCGACCCGCTCGAACGTGCGGCAGTTGCGAGCGGTCTTGCCCGATATCTGCCGCAGGTTCGGATCGACACGCGGCGTACGCGACGGGCGTACGCGACGTGCCTGGCACCTCGCGTACGGCTCGGGAGGGGAGACGGGGGACAGCCCCACCTCGGGCCCGCCGGGGGACCGGATGGCCGGCCCGGGCCGGCGTCCGTAGGTTGACCGTCATGGCCGGCACCCTGACCGCCCCGCCCCGTCCGGGGCCGCTGCGAGCCCTCGGGCTGGGGGTCACCGCGCCGGTCGCGCCCCGCACGCTCCAAGCCCTCGTCCACGTCGTGGTCGACCTCTTCTCGGCCCTGGTGACGTCGACGATCATCATCGCCATCGCGGTCCTGACCGCCGTCACCCTCCCGATCCTGCCGCTGTCGGCCCTGGTCTTCGCCCTGCTGCTCGCCGCGTCGTGGGCGCTGGGCCACGTCGAGCGCTTCCGGCTCGCCGCCGTCACGGGCGTCGTCCTGACCAGCCCCCACCACCGGCTGGTCGGGCGCGGCCACCAGCGGGCGTGGCGCTGGCTGCGGTCGGCCGCGACGTGGAAGGAGCTCGGCTACCACCTGGTCCACCTCCCCAAGGCGGTCGTGTTCACCGTCATCTGCCTGGGGACCTGGGCCACCGGGCTGGCCCTCGCCACCCTCCCCCTCTACGTCGACCACGTCCCCGCCGAACGGGCCCGGATCGGCTGGTGGCGCATCGACCCCGGCTCCGACGCCCGGCTCGCGGCTCTGGTCGGGTTGGTCGTGCTGTTCACCGCCCCCTGGGTGACCCGGGGCCTGAGCCGGCTCTCGATCGGGATGGCCACCGGGCTGTTGTCGGGGGGCGAGGCCGAGGTCCTCCGGGCCCGGGTGGCCGATGTCGAGGCCAGCCGGGCCGAGGTGGTCGATGCCGCCGAGGCCGAACGGCGCCGCATCGAGCGGGACCTCCACGACGGGGCCCAGCAGCGCCTGGTCGCCCTGGCCATGAGCCTCGGCATGGCCAAGGAGAAGATGGACAGCGACCCGGCCGCGGCCCGGGCGCTGGTGGACGAGGCCCACCGCGAGGCCAAGAACGCCCTGGTGGAGCTGCGCGACCTGGCCCGGGGCCTGCACCCGCCGGTGCTCAGCGACCGGGGCCTCCATGCCGCGGTCGCCGGTCTGGCCTCCCGGGCACCGGTCCCGGTCGAGGTCGACCTGCGGGTGACCCGACGCGCCCCGCCGTCGGTCGAGGGCATCGCCTACTTCGTCATCTCCGAGGCGCTGACCAACATGGCCCGCCACAGCGGGGCGACCCGCGCCCGGGTGCTCGTGGCCGACGAGGGCGCCCGGCTGGTGGTCGAGGTCAGCGACGACGGCATCGGCGGGGCGGCGGGGGACCGCGGCACCGGGCTCAAGGGTCTGGCCGACCGGGTCCGGGCCGTCGACGGCGCCTTCCGGGTCACCAGCCCGCCGGGCGGCCCCACCACCGTCCGGGCCGAGCTGCCGCTGCCGCTCCCCGGGGCGGCGCTCGCTCCCCCGGCGGCCCCGGCTCCCCCGCCCTCCCCCCGACCCGCTCCGACCCTCGACCCCGAAGAGGCCCCCTGATGCGCATCGTGATCGCCGAGGACTCGGTCCTGCTCCGCGAGGGCCTCACCCGCCTGCTGGTCGATGCCGGCGAGGAGGTCGTCGGCACCGCGGGCGACCCCGACGAGGCCATGACCGTCATCGAGGAGGCCCGGCCCGACATCGTGGTGATGGACGTCCGGATGCCGCCGACCCACACCGACGAGGGGCTGCGGGCGGCCATCGCGGCCCGCGCCCGGTGGCCCGAGATCGCCGTGCTCGTGCTGTCGCAATGGGTCGAGGAGCGCTACGCCACCGAGCTCCTGGCCGGGTCGACCACCGGTGTCGGCTACCTGCTCAAGGATCGGGTGGCCGACGTCCGGGACTTCATCGACGCCGTCCGTCGGGTCGGGGCGGGCGGCACGGCCCTCGACCCCGACGTGGTGTCGCAGCTCCTCGCCACCAGCCGGCACCGCAGCCCGCTGGAGGCCTTGACGCCCCGGGAGACCGAGGTGCTCAAGCTGATGGCCGAGGGCCGGAGCAACCGGGCCATCGCCGAGGCCCTCGTGGTGTCCGACGGCGCGGTCGAGAAGCACGTGTCCAACATCTTCATGAAGCTCGACCTGCCCGTCGCCGACACCGACCACCGGCGGGTCCTCGCCGTGCTCCGCTACCTGGAGGCCGCCCCGTGACCGCGCCCCGGGCCGACGTGGCCCGGCTCGGGAGGCACCCGCTCGTTCGGGTCCCCACGCTGATCGTCGGGGGCGCGATCGCCCTGGTCCTCCTCGCCGTCACGACCTACGCGGCGGCAAGCCTGCTCGTCCGCACCACCGAGACGGACTCGACCACGTTCGAGGACGAGGTCCGCCGGGTCGACGTGAAGGTCACCGGCCGGGTGACCATCACCGCTCGTGCCGACCAGGGCGCCCACATCGACCGGCGCTCGACGTTCGGCGTGCAACGGCCCCGGGTCACCGAGACGCTGGAGGACGGGCTCCTCAGGGTGCGGGTCCAGTGCCCGTGGGGCATCTCGGTCGTGTGCAGCAACGACGTCGAGATCGCGGTGCCCGCCGACGTGTCGCTCCTGATCGACGCCATGGGCGTCCGGGTCACCGACGTCACCGGCGACATCGAGGTCGTCAGCGGGGCCGGGGCGGTCGAGCTCGACGGTGTCACCGGCACCGTCGGGGTCAACGTCGGCAGCGGGTCGATCGCCGGCCGGGACCTGGGGAGCACCCGGGTCCGGGCCGCGGCCGGGGCCGGCAGCGTCGACCTCGACTTCGCCACGCCCCCGGACGACGTCGAGGCCACCAGCGGCGCCGGGTCGGTCGTGGTGGCGGTGCCCCCCGGCGACGAGGTCTACCGGGTCGACGCCAACGCCGGGGCGGGCGACTCGGTGGTCACCGTGGCCCGGGACCCCGCGGGCGAGCGGGTGATCCGGGCCAACGCCGGCGCCGGCAGCGTCGAGGTCCGCTACTCGGCCTGAGCCGTGGTCAGCGTGGCCACGAGCGGACGGGTCACCCGGCCCATCCTGCTCGACGATCGGGACGTGGGGGTGGGGCTAGCCCCACCCTCGGCGGCGGGTGGCCCCACCGGGGGCCGTGGGCGGGCTGCACCGGGGAGACGGTGGCCCGGCCCATTCAACCGAAGCCTCTGGTCGCGGACGATGACGGCACGTCCTGAGAGACCCGTCCGAGGAGGACCCTGTGCCCACCATCGCCCCACCGCACCCCCACGCCGATACCCACCAGGAGCCCGGGGCCGCCGCCGTGCGGGCCTTCGCCGTCCGCAAGGTCTACGGCACCGGCTCGGCCGCGGTGACCGCGCTCGACGACGTCACCGTCGGCGTCGCCCGGGGCACCTTCGTCGCCGTCATGGGCCCGTCGGGCTCCGGCAAGTCGACCCTGATGCACTGCCTGGCCGGTCTCGACACCGTCACCGGCGGCTCGATCGAGATCTCCGGCGTCGACCTGGCCGGGCTCAACGACCGCGAGCTGACCAAGCTCCGCCGCGACCGCATCGGCTTCGTCTTCCAGTCGTTCAACCTGGTGCCGACGCTCACGGCCGAGGAGAACATGACCCTCCCGGCCACCCTCGCCGGCCGCAAGGTCGACCCGCAGTGGATGGACGAGGTGGTCCGCACCGTCGGCCTGGCCGACCGCCTGGACCACAAGCCGGCGGAGCTGTCCGGCGGCCAGCAGCAGCGGGTCGCCGTGGCCCGTGCCCTGCTGGCCCGGCCCGAGGTCACCTTCGCCGACGAGCCCACCGGCAACCTCGACTCCCGCTCCGGGGCCGAGGTGCTCGGCTTCCTGCGCCGGGCCGTCGACACCATGGGCCAGAC
>CAYQGF010000360.1:0-4233 GCA_964416885.1 uncultured Iamiaceae bacterium | reverse complement strand
GCGACCGATGCCGCCAGCGTCACCACCCCCACGACGACGATGCCGCCGAGCCGGATGACCCGCCCCACGTTGACCAGGATCGCGTCCCGGAGCTTCCTCAACACGCCCGGGCAACGTTACCGGAGGGGGACCGGCGTCGATCGGTCGCCCGACCGGCGGGCGGGACGCCGGTACGGTGCCGCCCATGTCGCACCCGCGCCCCTTCCGCTTCGGCGTCCAGCACGCCACCGCCCCCGACGCCACCGCCTGGGCCGACCTGGCCCGCCGCAGCGAGGACATCGGCTACTCGACGCTGTTCATGCCCGACCACTTCGGCGACCAGCTCTCCCCCACCGTCGCCCTCCAGGCCGCGGCGGACGCCACCACGACCCTCCGTGTCGGCAGCCTCGTCTACGACAACGACTACCGGCACCCGGTCGTGCTGGCCAAGGACGCCGCCACCCTCGACCTGCTCTCCGGCGGGCGGATGGAGCTGGGCCTGGGCGCCGGCTGGATGACCAGCGACTACGACCAGTCCGGCATCCCCATGGAGGCGGCCAAGGTGCGGGTCGACCGCATGGAGGAGGCCGTCGCCGTCCTCAAGGGCTGCTTCGCCCCCGGCCCGTTCTCCTACCAGGGCGAGCACTACACGATCACCGGCTACGAGGGGCACCCCACGCCGGTGCAGACCCCCCACCCGCCCCTCCTGATCGGTGGCGGCATGAAGCGGGTCCTGTCGTTCGCGGCCCGGGAGGCCCAGATCATCGGGGTCAACCCCACCATCCCCAACGGCCAGGTCGACGCCGACGCCGCCCGCACCGGCACCGCGGCCGAGACCGACCGGAAGCTCGGGTGGATCCGGGCCGCGGCCGGCGACCGGTTCGACGAGATCGAGCTCAACGCCCTCCACTTCGCCACCGTCGTCACCGACGACCGGCAGGGCATGATCGACATGATGGCCCCGCTGTTCGGCATCCCCCCGGAGGAGGTCGCCGACTACCCCCACGCCCTGATCGGCACCGTCGACGAGATCTGTGCCGACCTGGAGGCCCGGCGGGAGCGATGGGGCTTCTCCTACGTCGTGGTGCAGGCCGACGCGGCCGAGGCCTTCGCCCCGGTCGTGGCCCGTCTCGCCGGCCAGTAGCCCCGTGGCGTCGCTCCAGGAGCTGGTCGACGAGCAGGTCGCGACCGGGAGGGTGCCGGGGGCGGTGGCGCTGCGGGCCGACGAGCGGGCCGGCACCGTCGAGGTGGCCGTCGGCGGGGAGCGCACCGTCGGCGGCGACCCGATGACCCGCGACACCGTGTTCCGGATCGCCTCGATCACCAAGCCGATCACCGCCGCGGCCACCATGGCCCTGGTCGACCGGGGCCGGCTCGGGCTCGACGACCCGGTGGCGACGTGGCTGCCCGAGCTGGCCGAGCCGGTGGTGCTGCGTCGCCCCGACGCCGACCGGGACGACGTGGTGCCGGCCGCCCGGCCGATCACGGTCCGCCACCTGCTCACCTCGACCTGCGGCTACGGCTTCCCGGCCGACCTCACCCTCCCGGCGGTCGAGCCGCTGCTCTCGGACCTGCACCAGGGCCCGCCCCGGCCGGCGCTCGTGCCGCCCCCCGACGAGTGGATGGCCCGGCTGGCCGCCCTGCCGCTCCTGGCCCACCCCGGCGACCGCTTCCTCTACAACACCTCGCTCGACATCCTCGGCGTGCTGGTGGCCCGGGCCGAGGAGGCGCCGCTGGGCGACGTCCTGGCCGACACCCTGTTCGGGCCGCTGGGGATGACCGCCACCGGCTTCGTCGGCGCCGATGCGAGCCGGATGTCGTCCTCCTACCGGGCCGCCGGCGAGGGCGGCTTCGAGCTGGTCGACCCGCCCGACGGGCAGTGGGCGGCGGCGCCGGCGTTCGAGTCGGGCGCCGCCGGGCTGCTGTCGACCGTCGACGACTGGTCGGCCTTCGGCCGGATGCTGCTGGCCGGCGGCGAGGGGCCGGGCGGGGTGCGGGTGCTCACCTCGGAGTCGGTGCGGCTGATGACCACCGAGCACGTGGCACCGGAGCCCGACAACCCCTTCCTCCAGGACCAGGCGTGGGGCTTCGGGGGCGGCGTCGACATCCGGGTCACCCATCCCTGGACCGTCCCGGGCCGCTACGGCTGGATCGGGGGCACCGGCACCGCCGGCTACGTCGTCCCGGCCCACGGCACCGTCTCGGTCTGGATGGGCCAGGTCGAGCTGACCGGTCCCGACGACTTCTCCGCCCTGGCGGCCTTCCTCACCTGGGCCGCGGCGCGATGAGCACCGCGGCGGTGCGGCGGGAGTGGCGGCCCGGGTGGGCGGTCGACGTCCGCCGCACCCTCGGCCCGCTGGCCCGGGGCCGGTTCGACCCGACCTACCGGGTCGCCGACGACGGCGCCGTGTGGCGGACGATGCGCACGCCCGACGGACCGGCGACCCAGCGGATCCGTGTCCGGCCGGTCGAACGGACGGTCATCGGCGACTCGTGGGGGCCGGGCGCCGAGTGGGCCGCCGACCGCCTCCCCTCCGCCCTGGGCGCCGACGACGACGTCGCCGGCTTCGACCCGACCCTCCATCCGCTGGTGGCCGACATGTGGCGCCGGCACGGGGCGGCGCTGCGCACCCCGGCGGTCGGGTCGGTGTTCGAGATGCTGGTGCCGGCGGTGATCGAGCAGCGGGTCACCGGTCGGGAGGCCAAGCGGGCATGGGGCCAACTGGTCCGCCGCTACGGGTCAGCGGCCCCGGGGCCGGCGCCCGAGGGGATGCGCGTCCAGCCGTCGCCGCGGGAGTGGGGACTGGTGCCGTCGTGGGCCTGGCACCGGGCCGGCGTGGAGGCGACCCGGTGGGCCACCGTGGCCCGGGCCGCCACGGTGGCCCCGGCCCTGGAGCGGTGCGTGGGGATGCCGGGCGCCGCGGCCCGAGCGCACCTGCGGCGGGTGCCCGGTGTCGGCGTGTGGACCGCGGCCGAGGTCGCCCAGCGGGCGCTCGGCGACCCCGATGCGGTGTCCTTCGGCGACTTCCACGTCGCCAAGGACGTCGTCTACGCCCTCACCGACGAGTGGGGTGGCACCGACGACCGGCTGGCCGAGCTGCTGGCGCCCTGGGCCGGGCACCGGGGCCGGGTCGTCCGCCTCGTCGGCCTCACCGGTGTCCGTCGCCCCAAGCGCGGCCCCCGCTACGCGCCCCACGACTTCCGGGCCATGTAGACGGGCGCCGGGGCGCTCAGGTGTCGGCGGCGAGGAGCTCGTCGCGCAGGACCCGCTTGAGGAACTTGCCGGTGGCGTTGCGGGGCAGGACCTCGTCGCGGAACCAGGTGGTGCTCGGGACCTTGTGGGCCGCGATGCGACCGTCGAGGAACCGCCGCAGCTCGTCCTCGTCGAGGGTGGACCCGTCGCGCCGGACGATGACGGCGGCGACCGCCTCGCCCAGCCGCTCGTCGGGCACGCCGAAGACCGCGGCCTCGGCCACGTCGGGGTGCTCGTAGATCGCGGCCTCGACCTCCGAGCAGTACACGTTCTCGCCGCCCCGCAGCACCATGTCCTTGGCCCGGTCGACGATGAACACGAAGCCGTCCTCGTCGATGCGGGCGATGTCGCCGGTGTCGAACCAGCCGTCGACGATCGACTCGGCGCTCGCGTCGGGCCGGTTGAGGTAGCCCTTGATGACGACCGGGCCCTTGACCCACAGGCGGCCCACGGCATCGGGGCCGGGCTCGACGTCGGCGCCGAGGTCGTCGACCAACTTGGCGTCGAGGGTGGGGACCACCGGACCGCACGACATCGGCTTGGCCAGGTAGTAGGCCGCGGCGTTGGCGGTGATGATGCCGCTGGTCTCGGTGAGCCCGTAGCCGGTGGTGGGCGCGCCCTTGGGGAGGGCGTCGTCGATCTTGCCGACGAGGTCGGGCGGCACCGGGGCGCCACCGCCGGCGATGGAGGCCAGCGTGGAGGTGTCGCGGGTCGCGAAGTCGGGGTGCGAGATCAGCTCGCGGCCCATGGTGGGCACGCCGGAGAAGTTGGTGACGCCCTCCCGCTCGATCAGCTCCAGCGCCCGGCCGGCGTCCCACTTGTGCATCAGCACGACCCGGCCGCCGGCGATCGTCGCCGGGTGGAGCAGGCAGTTGCACGCGGTGACGTGGAACAGCGGCGTGGCGCCCATGAACACCGGCTGGGCCGGGACGGCCGGCGCCTCCTCCGGAGCCGCGCCCGCGCCATCGCCCTCGGCCGCCGCGGCCGCCTTGGCCTTGGCC
>CAYQGF010000359.1:0-4239 GCA_964416885.1 uncultured Iamiaceae bacterium | reverse complement strand
GACGGCCTGCCCGCCGCCGGCGCCGGCTGACCCGCCCGCGACGGGCCCGAGCCGGGACGAAGGGTCAGGCCCCGCCGCGCCCGCGGCCCCCGGCCCGGGCCCGGGCCTCGATGGTGTGGTCGGGCCCGATGTCGAGCTGTTCCCAGCGCGCCGCCGGGGTAGCGGCCAGCACCGCCTCCGGGACCAGGCCCACCAGCTCGGCCCGGGCGATCGTCGTCCGAGCCGCCACTCGGTCCCACGCCTCGGCCGGCCCCACCACCTCGGGCGCGACCAGGTTCATCGACACCTGTACGTCGTCGCCGGCGGCCAGGCCGAGCGCCCGGACCTCGGTGCACCGGAGCTCGCGGGCGACGGCCCGGGCCGTCGCCAGGTCGGTCCCGGGGGCGAGCCACAGGTTGTAGGCCACCAGCGGCGGTCGGACGCCGATCGCCACCGCGCCGGCGGTGGGGTGGGGTCGGGGCGGTCCCCAGGTCGGCGTCAGCGTGGTGAACGCGGTCCGTCGCACCTCGGGGAGGGTGCGCTCGGGGCCGTAGGCGAAGCCGGGCAGGGCCAGGGCCTCGGCCGCCCACGTGCCGAACCGGTCCCGGGCGGCGCGGGCCTCGGTGGGGGTCGTTGGTCCGAGGGCGACGAAGGGGACGACGTCGACCACGCCGATGCGGGGGTGCACCCCCTCGTGCTCCGTCAGGTCCAGGTGGGCGACGGCCGCGGCCGTGACCGCCCGGGGGGCGTCCTCGCCGACGAGGGTCAGGACGCTGCGGTTGTGGTCCGGGTCGTGGTGGACGTCGAGCAGGTCGTCGCCCGCGGTCCGGGCGATGGCAGCGACCAGGTCGAGGTCCCGACCCTCGCTGATGTTGACCACGCACTCGAGCATCCGACGAGCATGCCGCGCCTGTCGTTCTCGGACGGGCAGGGGTAGGCTGGCGTCATGAACCTCGGTCCGTCGGAGCTCATGATCATCCTGGTGATCGTCCTGGTGATCTTCGGGGGTACCAAGCTGCCGAAGCTGGCCCGGTCGCTCGGCGAGGCCCGACGCGAGTTCGAGAAGGCCAACGACGAGGTCGAGCGGGAGAAGCACGCCGTCCCGCCCACCACCGACCCGGCCGCCCGCGCCGTGGCCGATGCCCAGGCCGACACCGGCGTGGCCGCGGCCGAGCGGGAGGCCGAGCTGGCCCGACGCGAGGCCGACCTGCTCCGGCGCGAGGCCGAGGTGCGCGACCGCGAGTCGCACTAGCAGCCTCGTCACCGGGGCCGCCGACCCGCCGACATCTCTGACGGCGCCGGCTTCGTCGGCACCGGCTCGACTCGGCGGCTTCGTCCGAGGGGGACCCCTCGGGCTCCCCAATGGTCGCGCCGGGCGGGGCGTTCGGGGACCTAGCGAGCCGCCGTCGTCACCGGCTCGCCGGCGGCCTCCAGGCGCCGCCGGCGGAGGATCCGACGGCGCTCGCGCTCGGAGCACCCGCCCCACACGCCGTGCTCGATGCGGTGCTCGAGGGCGTACTCCAGGCAGCGCTCCTTCACCGAGCAGGTGGCGCAGATGCGCCGGGCCACCTCGACCCCGACGCCGTCGCTCGGGAAGAACGTGGACGGCGGCTCGTGGGCGCAGCTGCCCCGGCGCATCCACTTTGCGATCTGGTACTCGTTCACGCGGTCACCTCGTCGGCCTCCGACCCGGCCGCGGCGGTCGCCGGGCGAGTTGTCCAGTGGGTCTTCCCAGATGGACGGTCAAGGGGAGGTAAAGGTGCCCTCCGATGGCCGGGGGCCCCTCCCCCTCGCCCGCGCCCGGGCCGGCCCCGCCGGACGGACCGGTGGAGGGGCGGGGTACCGTGGGCCGTCCGACGGGACGGACCCCGTCCCACGAAGGAGCGCCCGTGTCGTACCCGCCGTCCTCGTCCCCGGGAGGCCCGCTGAACCCGTGGGCGCCGCGCGGGCCGCACGACACCGGGGCGACCTCCACGTGGGCCTCGCCGCCCCCCGCGCCCGGTCAGGGCCCGGCGACCTGGGGCGGTCCGGCGGCGGCCGGGCCCACCGCTCCTGCTCCGAGCGCCGGGGCGTGGGCGCCTCCGGGGCCTCCGCCCGGTTCGGCCCAGCCCTGGGCGCCGAGCACCTGGCCGGGCGGTGGCGCTCCGGCCGGCCCTCCGACGTCCGGCGGCGGTGGGATGCCACCCCACCCGCCCGGCTACGGCCCGACGTCGTCGTCGGCCCCGTCCGGTGGGCCGACGGTGTCGCCCCCGGGCCCGGACCGGGGCGGTCGACTGGTCTCGGCCCTGGTCGGCGGGGTGGTCGGTGCCGTCGTCGCCGCCCTGGTGGCCTCGGGCCTGGTGCTGGCGGCCGACGACGACCCGACGCCGACGACGACGAGCGGTTCGACCACCACCGTGGGCCGGGGCAACGACATGGGGGTCGGGGCCAGCCTCGACCTCCAGACCCTGCTCGACCGGGTGCAGCCCACCGTCGTGTCGATCAACATCCAGCGCGCCGACGGGTCGGGCGGTGCCGGGTCCGGGTTCGTCTACGACGCGACCGAGGGCCTGATCCTCACCAACGCCCACGTGGTCGCGGGGGCCGACGAGATCTCGGTCACCTTCTTCGACGGGTCGGCCCAGGCGGCGCACCTCGTCGGCGCCTTCCCCGACGACGACGTGGCCATGATCGAGGTCACCGACGTCGAGGGCCTGGTGGCGGCCGAGCTGGGCTCGTCCGATGCCCTCGAGGTCGGTGACGACGTGGTGGCCATCGGCAACGCCCTCGGCCTGGGCGGCCGGCCCACCGTCACCACCGGCATCGTGTCGGCCAAGGACCGCACGATCCCGGGCGAGGGCTTCACCCTCACCGGTCTGATCCAGACCGACGCCGCCATCAACCCCGGCAACTCGGGTGGCCCGCTGCTCAACTCGCAGGGCCAGGTCGTCGGGATCAACACGGCCAAGATCACCGATGCCTCGAACATCGGCTTCGCCCTGGCCATCGACAACATCATGCCGTTGATCGATGAGCTGAAGGACGGCGGCGGCATCAACGACGACAGCGCCTTCCTCGGGGTCTCGACCGCGCCGCTCAGCACCGCCGAGCTCCCGCCCGAGGTCCTCGACCAGTTCGGGATCACCGACCTGGCCGGGCTGATCGTCTCGGCCGTCACCGAGGGGTCGGGCGCGGCCGACGCCGGCCTCCGGGTCGGCGACGTGATCATCAAGATCGACGACGTCACGGTGAACGACAACCGGGCCTTGAGCGAGGTCATCATGGCCAAGCAGCCCGGCGACCGGGTGACGCTCACCATCGAGCGGGAGAGCGAGGCCCAGGACATCACCGTCACCCTGGGCCGCCGCGGCGGCTGACCGGCCGTGGCCCACCTTCGGTAGGGTGGCCGGCCGGCACCGGAGCCCCGAGGAGCAGACGTGACCTACAACGAGTTCGAGCGCGACCCCAACGAGCCCCCGCGGGGGCACGCCCGGGTGGTGTACCTCGGGCCGGTCGCGCCCCACTGGGAGATCCAGTCCGACTTCGGTGACCGGGCGCTGATCGACGCCTTCCGCGACCGGGTCCAGGCCCGGCTCCAGCTCGTGCCGCCGCACGACCCGCAGTTCCGGCGCAACCGTGAACGGGTCATCCGCGACGCCGAGCGGGAGAACCTCCTCCTCGACTGGGACCTCGGCGAGCCCGAGGAGTAGCGGGTGGCCGAGGGACCGGTCGTCGGGGTCGACCTCGGCGGGACCAAGGTCCTCGCCGCGGTCGTGGCGCCCGACGGCACCGTCGGCGACCGCATCAAGGTCCCGACCACGACCGGGGGCCCCGAAGCCGTCGCGGCCCAGATCGCCGAGGCCGTCGCCCAGCTCGGTGGCGCCGAGCGCCTGGGCGTCGGCACGCCCGGCTACGTCGGCGGCGACGGTGTGGTCGCCGGTGTCCCGAACCTGGTCGGGTGGCACCCGCCGGTCGAGCTGGGCCGGATGCTGCGGGAGGCCACCGGCATCGACGTGGTGGCGGTCGACAACGACGTGAACGTCGGAGCCCTGGCCGAGGCCGGGCACGGCGCGGCCGCCGGCCGGCCCGACGTCCTGTGCGTGTTCATGGGCACCGGGGTCGGGGGCGGCCTGGTCCTCGACGGCGCCCTCCGGCGCGGCCCGCGGGGCCTCACCGGCGAGATCGGCCACATCACCGTCCAGCTCGATGGGCGTCGGTGCGCCTGTGGGGGCCGGGGCCACATGGAGGCCTACGCCGGTCGGGCCGCCATGGAGGCCGAGG
>CAYQGF010000358.1:0-4240 GCA_964416885.1 uncultured Iamiaceae bacterium | reverse complement strand
GACGGTCTCGAACGAGAGGGCGGGCTCGACCCGGCCCCGGGCCGAGCCGAGGACGCTGCCGGCCAGGCGCCCGGCGGCCCAGACCCCCGAGGCCACGGCCAGCACGAGCAGCCCGACCCGGGTGCGCCCGGTCTGGTGGCGGGCGGCCAGGGCCCAGGCGGTGGCCGCCAGGGCGGCGACGACCACCAGGACGACGTCGGCCACCGAGGCCGACCGGCCGGCCAGGCGCGGGGCCACGGCCACGACGACGGCGAGCACCGCGGCGAAGGCGATGGCGCGCAGCGGGGTCACGGCGCCGGTGGTGTCACCCAGGGCCGGTGGAGCGTGCGACGTCTCCCCCTCCATGACCTGCCTTCTCGTCCGACCCGACCCGCCCCGCGGGCGAGCCGACGGCCCGGAGGTCCCGGGCGTCGTCGGTCCTGTCGGCAGCAGGCGCCGGGGGATGAGGCCGGTCAGGCCTCGAAGTACCGCCGGGGGTTGTCGACCAGCATCGTGTCGACCTGCTCGTCGCTGACGCCGTGCTCGCGCAGGTACGGCAGGACGTCGTCGTGGATGTGCAGGTAGTGCCACTCGGGCATGAACGGCAGCACGCTGGGGTCGATCCAGTCGATGTAGCAGGCGGCGTCGTGGCTGAGGACCATGCGCTCGGCGAAGCCCCGGCGGCACAGCTCGACGACGATGTCGCAGCGCTGCTCGAAGGTCTGGCCCATGTGGATCCCGAAGCGGTCCATACCGAGCAGGAAGCCGGCCTCGGCCAGGGCGCTCAGGTGGTCGGCGTCGTTGCTGTCGCCACTGTGGCCGAGGACGACCTGGGCCGGGTCGACGCCCTCCTCGTCGCACACGACCCGCTTCACCACCAGGCCGGTCTCGCTCCCCGGGTGGGTGTGGACGGTGATCGGCGCCCCGGTGGCCAGCGACGTCCGGGCGACTGCCCGCATCACCCGCTCGACCCCGGCGGTCAGGCCCTGGGTGTCGATGGCGCACTTGAGGAACGCGGCCCGCACCCCGGTGCCGGCGATGCCCTCGGTGATGTCGCGGCTGAACATCTCGACCATGGGCTCGGGCACGTCGACGCCGAGCGCCTCGCCCAGGGCCGGGCCCCGGTGGTGGAAGAAGAACGGGACGTCGTCGTAGGTGTAGCAACCGGTGGCGGCGACGATGTTGAGCTGCGGGACCTGCTCGGCGATGCGCTGGATCCGGGGGATGTAGCGGCCCAGCCCGATCACGGTGGGGTCGACGATCGTCCGCACACCCTGGGCGGCGAGGGCGGTCAGCCGCTCGACCGCGTCGGCGACCCGTTCGTCCTCGCTCCCCCACTCGTCGGGGAAGTTGGCCTGCACGTCGGCGTCGAGCACGAAGACGTGCTCGTGCATGTAGGTGCGCCCCAGGTCAGCGGTATCGACGGGCCCCAGCACGGTCGCGATCTCTGTCATGGCCGAGAGGCTGCCACCCACCCGGACCGGCTGCCATCATTCCCACCCGTGGTCAACCATGCGGCCTTCACCAGGGACGATGTCGCCGACGCCCGGCGGGGCCACCCGGCCGTCACCCTCGACGGCTACGCCGCGCACCGCGCCCTGGAGCCGGTCGGCCAGCAACTGATCGGCCACACCGCGGGCCTCAACCCGGTGTGGGCCGACCACGTGTTCAACGCCCTGCGGGGCGAGCTGGTCCCCGGCCGCTTCGGCACGGTCCAGCACGAGCTGTACGGGGTGTCGCTGGCGGACGACGGCCACACGGGGATGCCCGGCACCTACCACGGGCGCCGCACCGCGACCCGGCTGGGTCTCCACAACCTCGTCGGGTGGCGGACGAGCACCCCGAACCGCCCGTTCCCGAGGACGTCGATGTGGCTCCCCACGACCGCGGTGAAGGTCCTGGTCCCCGAGGTCGCTCTGCTCCCCCGGTTCCTGGTCCGCACCAAGGCCAACCTGCCGCTCTCGGAGCCGACGCTCCGGCACGCCCCGGGCTTCCGGATGGCGTCGAGCCGCTGGGTGGGCACCGACCAGCTGGCCGCCCTCGACGCCGCCCTCGGGCCGACGCTCTCGGCGCTCGGCACCACCTTCGCCGAGGTCGAGCTGCGCCACGGGGCCCTGGGCGTCGTCGTCGACGGCTACCGCCACGACACCGGGGCGCTCGACCACCTGGTGACCTGCACCGCCGCCCTCGCCGACGCGCTGGCCGACCTGGCGGCGCCGTGGCATGCGCCCGGCCCGTTCGCCGCACCGCTCGGGGCCTTCGACCCGACCGGGCACCCGCCGGGCTACGTGTCGTTCGCGACGGTGGGCGACGGCAGGGCGATGGCGACCCTCGAGCAGCATGCGACCGAGGTCGGAATGGTGGTGGAGGACCCGGTCGCGCTGCACCGCCGCTTCGCCCGTCTGCCCCTGCCAGGCACCTCGCTGGGCGTCGCCGCCGGCTCCCTGCCGGGGACGGCGACACCGGCGCGCCTCACCTGGCAGCACCAGGGCCACCCCGGCTCGTCGAGGTACCTCCGCCGGGCCGCGGTGGTCGCCGCGCGCGACGGAGCCGAGACGCCGCCCGGCGGGCACCTCGTCCCGTCGACCGACATGTACGCCGCGGCCCGGGACGGCGTCGCCGTCTGCTGGACGCGGGCCAACAGCGAGGGCCGGCTCGATGCCGTCGACCTGGCCGAGCGGGCGGCCGCCACCTTCGCCGAGACCGGGCTGGCCGCGCCCTGACCGGTCAGTCGACCGGCACGGGCCAGCGGCCTTCGAGCCCTCCGGGCCGCCGGCCGGAGCGCGCCGACCGGCGCCGGAAGGCCCACACCCCGAGCAGCCCGAGGACCACGGCCGTCAGCGCGGCATGGACGACCCAGAGGATCCGCCACGACCGGCCCCACCCGACGTCGACGGCGTCGCCCCGGGGGCCGATGCAGTACAGGGTGGTCTCGGTCGCGGTGCCCTCGGTGGTCTGGTAGCTGGTGGCGACCACCAGGTGGTCCGGGTGGTCGGCGTCGCACACCCAGCGGGCCGTCGCCCCGGCCTGGCCGGGCCAGATCGACGTGGAGATCAGGGTCAGCAGGGCGGTGACCCCGAGGAACACGAGCAGGCCGACCAGCAGGCCCACGACGAGCAGGACCACCCGACGCGGTTGGGCCCCCGGGCGTCCGCTCATCGGTGGGCGGCCTCGATGAGCTCGCCGTCGGCGTCGAAGATGGCGCTGCCGGAGGCCCGCGGCCCGTCGACCTCGACGGTCAGGCGCACGCCGTCGGTGGACCGGGTGACCGACAGGCCCTCGACGTAGCCGCCGTCGATCGCCAGCTCGGCCAGGGCGGTGTCGGCCAGGGCCTCGACGGCGCCCAGGGCCGGGACGTCGGCGACGGCGAACGTCGTCGCCTCCAGCGACGTGTCCGCGCTCACCTGGACCGGGTTCGGGTCGCGGGCCCGGCCCCGGTCGACCGAGTAGGAGTCGAGGTTCCGGGGCTGGTCCGGGTCCCGGACGAAGGCGCTGGCGGTCTGTCGGCCCGGGTCGAAGGACAGGGTCCGCACGACCAGGCGATCGGTCCCGGCCGCCTCGGCCAGGGCCGTCAGGACGTCGTCGACGAAGACCTGGCTCAGCCCGCCGCCCCGGGCCTGGACCTCGGCGGTCAGCTCCTCGCCGCTGACCGCCCCGATGCAACCGGTCGCACCGAGCACCACCATGGCCGCCACCGCGGCGGCACCCACGCCCCGAGCCCGCATGGCGCTGTGGTCGGCTCAGCTGCAGCCGCTGGTGGAGCCGCAGCTGGGGCAGGCGTGGCAGGAGCCGGCCCGCATCATCTGGACGCCGCACTGCATGCAGTACGGGGCGTCGGAGTGACGGACCTCGGGCTGGGCCTGCGGCACCGCCGGGGCCGGCGTGGCCTCGGCGTCGAGGACCCCGGCCCGCTCCAGCAGCGACGGCTGGGTGCCCGTGTCTCCTGCGCCACTCGCAGGCTCGCCGGCGAGCTCGTCGGCCAGCTCCCGGGCCAGGTCCGACGCCGAGGGGATCGACTTCGGGTCGGCCGGGATGTCGCTGCCCTGGCTGGTCTCGGTGACGGTCTCCTCCACGCCCGGCAGGGTGGGCTGGGTGCGCTCGGACACGGTGAGGATGCCGAGCTCCTGGCGCTCCTCGAGGCTCAGGTAGTCGACGGCCAGGCGCCGGAACATGTAGTCGAGCAGCGACGAGGCGATCCGGATGTCCGGGTCGTCGGTCATGCCGGCCGGCTCGAACCGGGTGTTGGTGAAGGTCTCGACGT
>CAYQGF010000357.1:0-4254 GCA_964416885.1 uncultured Iamiaceae bacterium | reverse complement strand
CCAGGTAGCCGTTGGCGATCCAGCTCAGCCCGGCGAAGGAGGCGTCGAGGTCCCGGCCGATGGTGGGCAGGGCGACGTTGACCACCGTGCCGTCGAGGAACGCCATCCCCGAGCCGAGCACGGTGGTGAGCAGGACCCATCGTCCCGCCGCGCTGTCGAGCCGGAGGAGGCCGTCGTCCACCCCTACAGGGTGCCCGAGATCGCCCGCAGGAGTGCGTCCGACTGGAGGCTGGGCAGGGCGCTGCCCCCGTCGACCACGATCGTCTGGCCGGTGACGTAGCCGGCGGCGTCGGAGGCGAGGAAGCAGACGACGTCGGCCACCTCCCCGGCGTCGCCGATGCGGGCCAGCGGGGTGCCGGTCTCGGCCCCGGCCCGCCAGGTCGGGTTGTCGGTGACCATCTGCGTCAACGGGGTGCGGACCATGCCCGGCGCCACGCAGTTGACCCGCACCTTGGGCGCCGCCTCCATGGCCGCCGACATGGTGAGGGCGATGACGCCGGCCTTGGCCGCCGAGTACGGCCCCTCCCCCATCGTCGGGCGGAGGCCGGTGAGCGAGGCCACGTTGACCACCGAGCCGCCGCGGCCGGCCAGCATCCGGGGCACCACGGCCCGCAGGCAGGTGAACGTGCCCTTGAGGTTGACGTCGACCAGCAGGTCCCACTCCTTGTCGGTGTAGTCCCACAGGGGCTTGGCCGTGCCGATGCCGGCGTTGGGGACCAGGACGTCGATCTCGCCCAGCTCGGCGACGGTGCGCTCGACCGCGGCCTCGACATCGGCGGTGACGGCGACGTCGCCCACGATCGCCAGCCCGCCGACCTCGGCCGCCACCGCCTCGGCCCCCTCGGCCTTCCGGTCGAGGATGGCGACCCGCGCCCCGCCCCGGGCCAGCCGGCGCACGACCTCGGCCCCGATGCCGGAGCCGCCCCCGGTGACGAGGGCGACCTTCCCGGTGAAGTCGAGGTCCATCAGATCACCTGCACCGGGTCGGACGTGATGGTGACGGCCAGCCCGTCCACGTCGAGGAAGTTGGCCATGTCGTCGTTCATCCTCCGGCTCTCGGGCTGGGTGGCGAAGGCCCAGAAGGCGTCCCAGTCGGCGAAGACCTGGACGGTGATGCCGTCATACGTGTCGAGCCCGAGCCGGGCCGCGTCGGGCGTGGCCGGGAACTGGTGGTAGCTGACGAGGTGGCGGGCCAGGGCCGGGTCGTCCCGGATCAGGGGCCCATGGGTGCCGTGCCAGTAGTCGAGGAACTGCTCGTGGCTGAGGTCCGAGCGGCGGACCAACAGGGCGTGGAGGGTGATCACGGGCAGCTCCCGGTCGGTCGACGCGCACTTGGTGTCAGACACCAACTCGCGACATGCGGATGCTCAGGCGGTGTCGAAGAGCGGACGGGGACGGACATCGGCCAGCAGGGGCAGGACCTCGGCCCCGAGACGTTCGACCTGGTCGACGTACTCGGCGGCGTCGCGGGACCGGGGACGGACCTGGACCTGGAGGGCGCCCAGGCCGGCCAGCTTGCCGAGCACGTGGGCCAGCTTCTCGGGCGGGCCGGACAGGCAGGGCCCTGTGTCCCAGGTCGGCTCGCCCACGTGGACCGGGCCGGCCAGGGCGCCGACGTCGAAGGGCTCGCCCTCCCGCCCGGCGGCGACCAGGGCGGTGCGCAGCCGCTCGACCTCGGCCGGGCCGAAGGGGCCCTGCGGCAGCCAGCCGTCGCCCCGGGCCGCGGCCCGGCGGACGGCGGGGCCCGACGAGCCGCCGACCCAGATCGGGGGGCCGTCGGGCTGGACCGGCCGGGGCCGCTGGGCCAGGCCCTCGAACGACCAGGCCGGACCGTCGTGGGCCGGGACCTCGGCCGCGAAGCAGGCCCGCACGGCGTCGATGGCCTCGTCGAGCAGGGCGCCCCGGCCGGCGAAGTCGACCCCGAGGGCGGCGAACTCGCCCTCGACGTGGCCGGCGCCGACGCCCATGACCATGCGGCCGCCGGACACCACGTCGAGGGTGGTCCACGCCTTGGCCACGGCCAGCGGGTGCCGGTAGGCCGGGACGTAGACGTGCGACAGCAGCCGGGTCCGCTCGGTGATGCCGGCCAGCCAGCCGAGGGTGGCGACGGTGTCCCACCAGCCCGCGCTCATGGCCTCGACCCGGTCGGGCGGGATGGCGACGTGGTCGCAGACGGCGACGTAGCCGAGGCCGGCCCGGTCGGCCGCGGTGGCGATGGCGGCCAGCTCGGCCGCGCCAGCGGTGACCTCCCACGGCTCGGCGTAGGCGGTGCTCTGCGACTGGACGGGGAGCTGGATGCCGACGGTCAGCCGCCGGGGGTCGAGCACGGGCGCCACCCCGCGGACCCTAGATCAGGACGAGAACACGTTCTCGTTCCCCCAGCTTTGTACGGAACCCGCAGCATGGTGCGGGTTCCGTACAAAGCTGGGCGGCGGACGGTCAGATCCCCCCGTTGAACGTGTCGCAGCGGCTGGGGTCGCCGGAGTCGAAGCCGGTGCGGAACCAGCGCTGGCGCTGGGCGCTCGAGCCGTGGGTCCAGCCCTCGGGGTTGATGCTGCCGGTCGCCTTGGACTGGATGCGGTCGTCGCCGACACCGGCCGCGGCGTCCAGGGCCTCCTCGGTGTCGCCGGGGTCGAGCAGGCCCCGGTCGTACACCGTCTTGGCCCACACCCCGGCGAAGCAGTCGGCCTGGAGCTCGAGCCGCACCGACAGGCCGTCAGCGCCGGCCTGGTCGGACCGCGACGCCCGATGGACCTGGTCGCTCGTGCCCAGCAGGTTCTGGATGTGGTGGCCCATCTCGTGGGCGACCACGTAGGCCTGGGCGAAGTCTCCGGGGGCGTCGAAGTCCCGGCCCAGCTCGCGCATGAAGCCGAGCTCGATGAACACCGTCTTGTCGGGCGGGCAGTAGTGCGGCCCGACCTCGGCCCGGGCGCCGCCGCAGCCCGACGGGGTGGGCGTGTCGAACAGGGCGAGGGTGGCGTCGGTGTAGGTCTGCCCGGCCTCGCGGAAGGTGGTCGACCAGAAGTCCTGGGTGTCGTTGAAGACCTGGCCCACGAAGACCCGCAGGTCCTCGTCCGCGGTGACCTCGGCGGCGCCGGCCTGGCCGTCGGCGGCCGAGGGGGCCTGCACGCCCGAGGGGAACAGGTCGGTGATGTCGGTGCCGCCGCCCCCGCCGCCCCGGGTCATGAGCAGGGTGACGACCACGACGAGCACGGTGGTGATCAGCCCGGCCGCGCCCTTGCCCTTCGGGATCGGGAAGCCGCCGCCCCCGCCACCCAGGCCCGGGAACCCACCGAGCCCGCCACCGCTCGACGGGTCGCCACCGGTGCGCCGGTCCTCGACGTTGGTGGTGGCATCGGCGTTCTTCCCGAACCGCATCGCCGGAACCTAGCCCCCGTCAGCCCGGCGGCCTCTGGCCCGAGACCGACCAGAAGACGATGCGGGCCATCGACGTGCGGAGGTCGGCGGTGCGGACGCCCCAGAACTCGAAGCCGTACCGGTGGGCGGCGACGTGGACGAGCATCGACACCAGGGCCCCGGCGGTGGCGGTGGGCTCGACGTCGGAGGGCACCTTGCCGGCCCTCTGCATGTCGGCCACGGCCTCGGCCAGGGCGTTGTAGAGCTCGTTGAGGACGTGGGTGCGAACGTTGGCGAAGCGGGCGTCGCCCTCGTCGGTGGCCAGGTCGACCACCCGCATCACCGAGCCGTGGGCGGCCCAGAAGTCGATGACCTCGTCGACCAGCGCTTCCGCCGCGGCGTAGCCGGCCTTCCCCCGCCACGACGAGGCGCGGACGTGCTCGGCGAACCGCTTGCTCTGCTGGGCCATGTCCTCGGCCAGGACGACGACGGCGCTCTCGACGTCGGCGAAGTACTGGTAGAAGGTCGCCGGGCTGGTGCCGGCCGCTCGGGCGATGTCGACCACCTTGAGCTCCCGGTAGGGACCGGAGCCGAGCATCTCGGCAGTGCAGTCGAGCAGCTTCTGCCGCGTCGCCAGGCCCCGTCGGCCGGGGCGGCGGCCGTCGGCGGCCCGGGCCTCCTCGGCGGGCGGGCCGGTGGCGGCCGACGGGTCGGAGGGGCCGGTCTCGGCGGAGCGGTCGGCGGTCATCGTTCAGTCCTCGTCGCCCGTGGCGTCGGGGGCCGGGGGCCGGTAGCAGGCCGCGATCAGGGCCACGCCGGACAGCACGCCGAGCCCGAGCGACACCAGCAGCCCGACGTTGGGGTCGAAGGCCGGCTCGATGCCGAGCACCCAGTCGA
>CAYQGF010000356.1:1218-4261 GCA_964416885.1 uncultured Iamiaceae bacterium | reverse complement strand
CCGCCGAGGTCGAGGCCCGCTACCAGGCCTGGTTCAAGGCCGTCACCCTGTCGGTCGCCCTCTGGTCCCGCCCGTACAGTCCGGACCTGTGGTGAGCCCTCCCGCCGACGACGCCGTGGCCGCCAAGGTCGTCGCCGCCCTCGACCGGTTGGGCCGCGGCCTGCGGTCCCACCGGCAGGCGGTGGCGACCCGCCACCACCTCACCCCCCTGCAGCTCGAGCTGCTGGCCGCGGTGGCGGAGGCGCCCCCGCCCGAGCCGCTCGTCGGGGCCCTGGCCCGGGAGCTGGCCGTCAGCCAGCCGACCGTCACCGACTCGCTGCGGGCCCTGGCCGACAAGGGGCTCCTCGTCCGACGGCCCGACCCCGCCGACCGTCGGCGCACCGTCGTCTCGATGACGCCGGCCGGCTCGGTGCTGGCCGACCAGCTCTCGGCGGCCGACCGCACCGTCCGCGACGCGGTCGCCGCCCTCGACCCGGGCCGCCAGGAAGAGGTCCTCGGCGCCCTGCTCGACGTGATCGCCACCTTCGTCGACGCCGGCGTCATCGACGTCGCCCGCACGTGCACCACGTGCCACCACCACCGCACCAGCGCCGACGGCGGCCACCACTGCACCCTGCTCGGCCTCGACCTCGCCCCCGTCGAGCTCCGGGTCAACTGCCCCGACCACGCCCCCGTCTGACCGCGGCGGTCAGCCGACCCCATCCGCGAACTTGCGGCTCCTGGGGTCGGACGGTCAGGGGCTGACGGTGCGGTGACGGCGGGTGGCGACGACGGCGAGGGCGCCGGCGACCAGCAGCACGCCCGCGATGCGGAGCGGGGGCAGCACCTCGGCGCCGGTGCGGGCCAGGCGGGGGCAGCCGTCGGCGCCGGTCACCACGACGGTGGCCGGGGCCCGGTCCGCGGCCGGTGCCGCCGCGGCGGGCGCGGCCGCCGGGGCCAGGGCCGCGGGGTCCGTGTCGCCGACGGCCATCAGCAGGGTCTGGGTGTCGCTCACCGTCTCCCCCGACACCAGCGTGGCGCTGTGGGTGAAGGTGATGCGGTAGGCGCCCTCGGCGGTGAAGGCCCAGTTGCCGTGGGCATGGGTGCCGAGGGGGACCTGGTAGCTGTCGCCGACGCCGTCCCGGGTGGTGAAGATCACCTGGGGCGAGCCGAACGAGTCGTACTCGAACACGGCCAGGTCGCCGGGGCCGTCGATGCGGTCGAGGGTCCACCGAACGGTGCCCCGGACCTCGCCGGCGCTCAGCTCCTCGGTGTTCCAGCCCAGCCAGATGATCCCCGGCTTCTGGGTCTGGGGAACCTGCCAGACCGTCGACCCCGGATCGCCCAGGAAGCCGAACCCGGTGCCCGGGACCTCGGTGGCCGCCGCCGGGAGCAGGTGCAGCACGGCCTGCGACGGCTCCCGCCAGTCGGTCCGACCGGCGACCGTGCCGTCCTTGACCAGTGAGCGGAGCCGGCCGTCGACGATGCGGACGCCGTAGTCGATGTGCCCGTCGTCGAGCACCACCGGGGCAGCCGGGGCCGCGGTGGAGGGCGGCGCGGTCGATGGGGCCGCCGCCGAGGCGGGCATCGACACCGGGGCGCACGTGGGGCTGTCGGCGCCGTTCGCCCAGGGTGCGGCGCCGTCTCCCAGGTTGGTGCGGCCGGCGGGGCGCACGGCGGCGGGCCCCGGCGGGTTGGGGCCGGGGTCGACGTCGCCCCCGTGGCCGCCGCCGGGCGGGGGGACGTCGCCGCCGGGGCACAGCCCGGCCAGGTCGACGTCGCCCACGGCCACCGCGATGGTGCCCTCGCTGTGCAGGGCCCGGCCGCCGGCGCTGGTGGCCCGGTGGCTGAAGGTCAGGTGGTAGATGCCGGGCTCGGTGAACACCCAGTTGCCGTGGGCGTGGGTGGGCATCGGCAGGGCCAGCGTCTGGGGCAGGGCCTCGTCGGAGTCGAACACGACGGCGACGTCGCCCAGGGAGCCAAGCTCGTAGACGGCCAGCTTGCCGGGGCCGGTGACCTCGTCGAGCGACCAGGTGACCGGCCCGGAGAGCTGGGAGTAGTCGATGGCCTCGGTGTTCCAGCCCGGCCACAGGATGCCCATCTTCTGGCTCTGGGGCAGGAGCCAGACCGGGTCGCCGGCCTCGCCGAGGAAGCGGTAGGCCGCCCCCGACGGCACCTGGGCCCGCGCCCCGTCGGTGACGTGGAGCCCGACGGTGGCGAGGTCGCGCCAGTACACGGGCGTCGGGGCGAGCGTCGTGTCCTTGAGCTGGGTGCGCAGCTCGCCGTCGACCAGGCGGGCGGCGATGTCGATGTGGCCGTCGTCGAGGACGACCTCGAGCCCGGTGCACCTCCCGCCGGCGGGCACGGTCGTCGTCGTGGTGCTCGTTGTCGACGTCGACGTCGCGGTGGTCGTCGTCGTCGTGGTGGTCGTGCTCGTGGTGCTCGACCCGGGCACCGTGGTCGACGTCGTCGAGGTGGTGGTCGTGGTGGCGTCGGGGGGCAGGTCGCCGACGACGAAGGCGTAGGTGACCGGGCCGGTGGTCAGCTCGGTCGCCGAGCCGGCAGGCCGGGCGGTGACCGTGAAGGTCAGCTCGTAGGTCCCGAGGGCGCTGAAGGCCCAGTTGGCGTGGACATGGGCCCCGACCGCCTGGTCGAGGGTCATCGCCGGGTCGGTCGAGCTGAAGATCCGGTCCGGCCCGGTGGTCAGGGTCTGGAACACCTCGACGGTGCCCGGCCCGCTCACCTCGGCCATGGCGATGGTGACGACGTCGCCGGCCAGGGCGCCGGGGGCGATGGCCTCGGTGTCCCACCCCGGCCAGACCACGCCGGGCTTCTGCACCTGGGGGGCGATCCAGGTGGTGGCGCCGGCCGGGCCGAGGAAGGCGTAGCGGTCGTCGGCGGGCACCGTCAGGCGGGTGTCGGCCGAGTCGACCACCTGGTAGATCAGCTCCGCGGGGTCGGCGTACTCGTCGTCGGGGGCGTTGCCGATGCGGGCGCCCAGCCCGAGCACGCCGCCCTCGTAGGTGACGTGGAGGGCGTCGCTGTGCTCGACCGCCAGCACCCG
>CAYQGF010000356.1:0-1118 GCA_964416885.1 uncultured Iamiaceae bacterium | reverse complement strand
GCCGCCGTCAGCACCAGGACGATCGTCCCGCCGACGGGGAGGTCGTAGCTCCACGACAGGTAGAGCCCGACGAGGGCCGACGTGGCCCCGATCACCGGCGACAGCACCATCATCCAGCCCAGCCGCTCGGTGAGGAGCCGGGCCGTGGCCGCCGGGGTGATCAGGAGGGCGAGCACCAGGATGTTGCCGATCGTCTGGAGCGAGATGACCACGGCGAGGGTCACGCCGACGTAGAGCACCAGGTCGAGGGCGAACACCCGCAGCCCCATGGCCCGGGCCATCTCCCGGTCGAGCGAGATGGCGACCAGCTCCTTGTGCAGGGCGAGGAGGACGGCGAGGATCCCCAGCCCGGTGAAGCCGACGACGAACAGGTCCCGGTCGGGGATGCCGGTGATCGACCCGAACAGGAACTGCTGGAGCGACCCGGCGTAGCCCGGCGCCTGCGAGATCACCACGATGCCGAGAGCGAAGGCGGCGACGAAGAACACGCCGATGACCGCGTCCTCCTTGACCCGCCGGTCCTGGGAGAAGACGGCGACGAGGAGGGCGGTGACCACGCCGGCGGCGGCGCCCCCCACCACCAGGCTCCCCTGCACGACGAAGGCCACGGCCAGCCCCGGGAACACGGCGTGGGCCACGGCGTCGCCGATGAAGGCCATCCCCCGCAGCACGACATGGCAGCCGACCACCCCGCACACGATCGAGGACATGGCGGCGATGGCCAGGGCCTTGGGCAGGAAGGCCAGGTCGGGGTTGAGCAGGTCGGTGAGGAAGTCGGCGACCGACACTCAGGCCACCTCCAGGATCCGGAGGAGCGGGCTGTGGGGGCCGACCCCGAAGGTCTGCATCCACGGCTCCGGGTCGCGCAGGTCGGCGGGCCGGCCGTCGGCGACCACCGATCCGTCGAGGAGCACCAGCCGGCCGCAGCCGCCGATGGCCCCGAGGAGGTCGTGGGTGGTCATCAGCACGGCCTTGCCGTCGGTGGCCAGGGCCGCGAACAGCTCGGCCAGCAGCTCCTGGGTCGGCATGTCGAGGGCGGTGTAGGGCTCGTCGAGCAGCAGGGCGGGCGGGTCGAGGGCCAGCGCCCGGGCCACCAGCACCCGCTGGCGCTGGATCTC
>CAYQGF010000355.1:0-4269 GCA_964416885.1 uncultured Iamiaceae bacterium | reverse complement strand
CCCGATCCCCCGGG
This sequence comes from uncultured Iamiaceae bacterium, assembly GCA_964416885.1. GTDB lineage: Bacteria > Actinomycetota > Acidimicrobiia > Acidimicrobiales > Iamiaceae > Iamia. Next base: position 4,255 of record CAYQGF010000355.1, on the reverse strand, counting down.
CCGCGCCCGTGATGATCGCCACCGGTCCGTCGGTCACGTCCTTAGCGTGCCAGAGCCGACGGCCCCGGCTGTGCCGAGCGATCTATCCCGACACACGTTCCTGACCCAACATGATGCGAGAAACCCACGATGAGGACAGCGCAATGCCCTCCTGCCACATCGTCACGGTCGAGTGTGGACAAACACCTCGCCGGCGCCGTTTGTATCGCCAAGAACCAAGTTCGATGCTCGCGAAAAAAAGGCCACGTGACGACCATCGCCAGCAATCACCGCGTGCTCTGACCAATGGTTCGCCGGCGTGCCGTCCATGGCTAGCGAGATGCTGATCGTGGCCCCAGTCAACCGGTCATGCACGAACACATCACTATAGTCATTGATGTCGCCTAGAACAAGATTTGACGCCGCTGATGTGAAAGCAACGTAGCGGCCATCAGCACTAATCGACGGTCCGCCCGACCACACGTCGGCCTGTGTGCCGTCCGAAGCTAGCGAGACTCTGGTCGTGGTCCCAGTCGACCGATCATGAACGAAGACATCACTGTAACCATTGACGTCATCCGAAACAAGATTCGACGCAAACGACGAGAACGCGACGTAGCGGCCATCGGAGCTGATCGAAGCACCAGATGATTCACCATCGTTTGCCTGTGCCCCATCTGACGCGACCGACACGCGAGAAACGGCAGCGGTATCACGACTGTAGACAAACACATCCGTGTAGCCGTTAGTATCATCAGATACGAGCGTCGACGCCGACTCAAAGGCAACGTAACGTCCATCAACGCTGATCGAAGGAACGGTGCTAATTCTATCGCCTTCGAGGCCATCCGAGCCCACCGATACACGAATCGTACTCGCAGCCACTCGATCGTGGAGGAATACGTCCTGCCTGCCATTAGTATCGTGTGCAACCAAGTCCGAGGCGTACGACGCGAACGCCACGTAGCGGCCATCACCGCTGATCACGGCCCAACCCGAGTCGCCGTTGGCCTGGGTACCGCCCGAGGTAACCGACACGCGAGTCGTGGTCCCGCTCAACCGGTCGCGGACGAAGACGTCCTCTCTCTCGTTGGTGTCGCCCGGGACAAGATTCGACGCCGACGACGAGAACGCGACGTAGCGTCCGTCAGCACTGATCGAGGGCATATGCGAGGAGCCGTTTGCCTCGACGCCACCGGAATCCAGCGACACGCGAGTCGTGGTCCCGCTCAACCGGTCGCGGACGAAGACGTCCTCGCTCTCGTTGGTGTCGCCCGGGACAAGATTCGAAGCCGACGACTCAAACGCGACATAGCGGCCGTCAGCACTGATCGAATGCCAGAACGAGAAGTCGTTGGCCTGCGCCGCATCAGAGGCGACCGACACCCGGGTGGTCACGCCCGTGGGCGGCGGCGGGACCGGTGGGTTGGGGTGGACGCTTCCAGTGCCGGGTTGGCGGGTGGTACCGGAGGGCGTGCCTTGCCCCATGGCGCCGGAGGCGAGGCTGCGTTCGAGGGGACGCCAGGAGCCGAAGTTGCGGTTGACGGTCCACTTGCCGAACAGGTTGGCCCGAAAGTCGACGTCGATGTCCAAGAAGGCGGTGATGGCCCAGTTCGGGGCGGCGAGGGGCGAGGCGGTGCCGGTGACACCGATGGTCGGGCCGGCGCGGAGGCCGACGTTGGCCTGCCGCCAGCCACCCTGGTCGACACCGAGGGAGTAGCCGATCTGGAGGTTGGCCGACAGGTTGGCGGTGCCGGCCGAGACGGGTGTGAAGGTGAGCGAGCTGGTCAGCCGGTCACAGCCGGTCAGGTTCTCGGCCGAGCCGTTGACCGACCGGACCCCGATGCGGCACGGCACCGACACCGAGGCGTTGAGCACCAGAGCCTCCCAGTTCATCTCGGCGTCCAGCCGGGAGGAGATGTCGACGTAACCGGGGATGGTGATCGGCCCGACCGGCACCGGTGCGTTGAACCGGGTGCTCCACAACTGGCGGGAGCACGACCCCGACAGGGTCGCCCCTTGGATGGTGAGCGCGGCCCGGGGCGTGACGTGGAGGAGGAAGCGGGCGTCGTAGCCCTGGAGGCCCCGCCATGACCACTTCAGGTCGATGTGGGTGTCGACCCGGGTGTCGATGCCGACCTCGGCCCGCAGCCGCGACGCCAGCTCACCGGAACACCCGTCGCTGGCCGCTTGCGGACCAGCAGCCCGAGGGACCGGGGCCGACCGGCCCGCCTCGGCCTCGGCCGGGGCGGAGCGGGCCTGGGCCTCACCGGAGCCGGGGTCGACCAGCTCGGTGGTGTCGGTGACCTGCCCGGAGACGAAGGCATCGCCCAGACTGGCGGCGACGACGTGCACCTCGGTGGCGCCCCCACCCGCCGCGGCGACGGCGATGACCCGGCCGATACCCCCACCGCTGGGGTGGGCGCCGTCGACCACCAGGTGGTGGCCCACCGCCGGGGCCGCGACCCCCGCAGCCAGGACCACGAGGCCGTCGCCCTCATCCCCGTACGACGCGCTGACCACCTGGTCGACGGTGGCGACCACGGTGCCGACGGAGGTGCGGAGCTCGGCCTCGGAGAACCGCGCCTGGGCCACAGCGTCGTAGGCGTCCCCGCCGGTCACGAAGGCGATCAGGCCCAGCTCGCCCTGGTCGAGCACGACCTGGCCCCACGCCGTCAGCTCGTCGGGCTCGGGGTCGCGGCTGAGCAGCTTCAGCGACCAGGCCTTGGCCCGCACCTGCGCGGCCTCGACCGAGCCCAGCACCTCGGTGGCCGCCGCCCCCCGGCCACCGGGCTCGGCGCCGGCCGTGGCCACCAGCGGGTCCCGCTCCTCGGGGAACAGGTCCCGGTCCAACGCCCGCTGGGCCAGGGTGTTCACGAACCCTTCGGGGGTGGCATCGGCCAGGGCGAAGAACTCCTCGGAGGAGAACACCTCCACTGCCAGGGCCTCCAGCCCGGCCCCGTCGATGACAGCGTCGGCGGCGGCGTGTTCTTCGGGGGTGGCCAGACGGTCCAACGCCCGTACGTAGAGGTTGTCGACGACCATCTCCCGCAGCTCGGGCCGGCCCAACAGCTCCTGGGTCACGAACCCAGTCCGGCCCAGGGCCGCCACCTGGGCGCCCCAGGTGTCGAGGGTGACCTCATCGGGAGCCACGCCGACCAGGTCCCGCGCCACGGCGTCGAGGAACCGCGGGGTCCCGGTCGGCAACGCCGGCGTGCTCAATGTCTGCCCACCACCGACCCCTCGGGCGATCGCCGCCGGCAACACCACCGGCACGTCGGACGCCAAGCCCCAGTACGCCGTCGCGAGGCCGTGGACGAACCAGCCACCGAAGGCGGGGCGCCACACCGCCCGATCGGTTCGGCCGTCGCCGTCGTAGTCCCCCGGCACTGGCACATCCCCGGCCAGCCCGTAGAACGTCGTCTCGGCCCCGGCCACGAACCACGCCCCCACCTCAGGACGCCACACCGCCACATCCGTCGAACCGTCACCGTCATAGTTCCCCGGCACCGGCACGTCCCCGGGCAACCCCCAATACACAGTGGCCTGCCCCTCCACGAACCAGGCCCCGGTCTCCGGGCGCCACACCGCCACATCCGTCGAACCGTCACCGTCATAGTCGCCCGGCACCGGCACATCCGACGGCAGGCCCCAATAGACCGGCGACCGGCCCTCGATGAACCACGCCCCGCTCTCGGGACGCCACACGGCCGGCTCAACCGCACCGTCGCCGTCATAGTCGCCGGGCACCGGCACGTCCCCGGGCAACCCCCAGTACACGGGAGCCTGGCCCTGCATGAACCATGTCCCGGTCTCGGGGCGCCACACCGCGGGCTCGACCGCGCCGTCGCCGTCGTAGTCGCCCGGGACCGGCACGTCGGTGCTCAACCCGAGGTACGTCGGGGCGGCGCTGTCCACCAACCAGGCGCCGCTCTCCGCGCGCCACACCACCCGGTCGGTCGACCCGTCGCCCGTGAAGTCCCCCGACACCGCCGGTCCGCCCGCCGCGCCCACCGGGGTCGCCACGGGCAGGACCACTGCACTCGTCAGCAAGACAAGCGCCGCAATGAACGCCCGACGCACACCGATCATTGCCGACCCCCCGAAGGTCATCCCTCACTCGAACAGCCAGACGCTACCCGGCGATAGCGACCGGGACCCGTTCCCGGCCTCGTGGCCCGACGGTCAGGGACGCTCGTCGGATCGGTGGGCCGAGCCGGCGCCATGCCCGCGAACTTTGAGTGCTTTGTTCCGCAGGGCGGTCTTTTCCGCTCAA